>NZ_JBKEAE010000123.1:0-2898 GCF_047971885.1 Tropicimonas sp.
GCACCGCCACCGGGGGGACCAACTGATGAAACGCTTTCTTTCGACGCTGGCGCTGCCGGCTCTGGTCGTGATCGGTGTGCTGGTCGTCAGCTCGGTCTATATCGTCGATGTGCGCGAACGCGCGCTGGTGCTGCGCTTTCGCGAAGTGGTGACGGTGCGCGAGAATCCCGGCCTTGGGATCAAGGTGCCCCTGCTGGATTCGGTGGTGAAATACGATGCCCGCATCCTTGGCCTGCCCACCAGCCCGATGGAGGTGACGCCGCTGGACGACCGCCGTCTGGTCGTCGACGCCTTCGCCCGCTGGCAGGTGGTGGACGCGCAGCGCGTCTATCAGGCGACCCAGGGTCTGGGTCTGCCGCGCGTGCAGGAACGGCTGGATTCGATCATCAACAGCGCCATCCGTCAGGTGCTGGGTTCGGTCCCCTCGACCACGGTTCTGTCGGATGACCGCACGCCCCTGATGAACCGTATCCGCGATCTGGCCCGCACCGAGGCCGAGGATCTGGGCGTGCGCGTCATCGACGTGCGCCTGACCCGGACCGATCTGCCCGAGCAGAACCTGACCGCGACCTATGCCAGGATGCGCGCCGAGCGCGAGCGCGAGGCCGCGGACGAGATCGCCCGCGGTGGCGAGGCCGCGCAGCGCGTGCGCGCCGCCGCCGACCGCACCGTGGTCGAGCTGACCTCGGAAGCGCGCAAGAAGGCCGAGGTGGTGCGCGGTGAAGCCGATGCCCGCCGCAACGCCATCTATGCCGATGCCTTTGGCCGCGACCCCGAGTTCTTTGCCTTTACCCGCTCGATGATGTCCTATGAGCGCTCGCTCAAGGGCGAGAACAGCTCGCTGGTGATCCAGCCCGAGGGCGAGTTCTTCGACTATCTGCGCAGCGACGGCTCGGACCGGGCCAACCCGGTGCCGCAGCCGCGTCCCGTGGCGGCGACGATCCCGGAGGAGCCCGAGGCGGCAGCGGCGGCGACCGATGACGAGCCGGTCGCGCCGACCGAAACCAATCGCGAGGGCGAGCCGCTGGGCGCGGCGGCCGGCGTCACGCTGACGCCCATGCCCGAGTCGCTGGCCAGCCCGCCCCAGCAGGAGCCGGTGGCGGTGCCCGCGCCTGCGAACTGAGCGCGGCTGAACATGGAAAGGGCCGGGCGTGTTGCCCGGCCCTTTTTCATGGGGGCGTTGCCGGGGCGGTCATGCAGAGCCGAATTGGGATCGATGCGACTTGGCACCGCTTCGGATTCGGGCGTAGGAACGGTCGCTTCCGCCGGTGCCGGGATCCATATGGGTTCGGACGATCCGACTGCCGGCACGGGCACCTGATTTCAGCCGGTATCTGCCTTTTGGCGCGACAATACGGGCATCTGCCGCCGCAAGCGGCATCAGTGATGGGGAAACGGGGGCGCATCCTTGAAGCCGAGGCTTCCAGATGGCAATCATCGGTTCGGCCCTGAGGATAGCGCGATCCTTCGGGCAGTTCCGGTCGCGGCGGTGGAGCAGCATGTTTGATATTCTTTCGATCACCGGCGTGATTTTCGTGTTGATGGGCACGGGTTTTCTGTCGGTTCGTCTGGGTGTTTTTTCTTCCGCCGATATGGCCGCGCTGGGGAAGTTCGTTGTCAACCTTGCGCTTCCGGCATTGATCCTTCGCGCTGTTTCCAGTCGTCCGCTGGGAGAGATTGCCAATTTCGGCTATCTGGGCGCGGTCCTTTTCGGGTCGCTTGCAGTCTTTTCACTCGGTTATTTCTGGTCCCGAAGGGTCGAGGGGCAGACGGCACTGGCGAGCACATTCGGCGCGATGGGGATGTCCTGCGCCAATAGCGGTTTTGTCGGCTATCCCGTGCTGGTGATGGCCTTGCCCGATGTCGCCACGACGGCACTGGCCCTGAACATGATCATCGAGAACCTGATCATGATTCCGCTTGTCCTCGTCATGGCAGAGCATTCCTGCGGCGAGGGGAAGGTGACAGAAGGCAGGCTGGTCCGTCAGATAGCGCTGAGACTGGTTCGTAATCCGATCGTGATCGCGCTGTTGCTGGGGCTCGCGATTTCGGCTTTCGGGCTTGGCTTGCCGGTGCTGGTCGAGCGCCCCATCGATATCTTCGCATCCGCAAGCGCGGCCGTGTCCCTTACGGTGATCGGGGGCACGCTTGCCGCCCTGCCGCTGAAGGCGCTGAATGTATCGGTTCTTTCCGTTGTCGTCGGAAAGCTGTTGCTGCATCCGATGGCGGTCGGCCTGGGCCTGTTGATCATGTCGATTGTCGGGCTGGGTGTCGGGAACGAACGCCTGGCCGCCGCAGCGGTGGTCATCGCGGCCACCCCGGTGATGGCGATCTATCCGATCCTGGCGCAGCGCTATGGCGAGGAACGATCCGCATCGATGGCGATGCTTGTCATGAGCGCGCTGTCGTTCATCACCATCAGTGCGGTATTGCTGCTTACATCGCGCTGAGGACCTTCCGGGATGGCGTCCGGCATCGGCCAGCGCAAGCTTTTGGGGATTTCGGGTGGTTTTCAGTCTGTGCCCGTCAAGATCCTGTCCTGTCTTGCGGTGCGGTTCCGGTCATGCCGGAGCGGGCATCGTCATCGGCAACCTCGCGCTGCCATTCGCGCCAGATCGAGACCAGCAGCGCCATCAGCACCGGGCCGACGAACAGCCCGACGATGCCCATGGTCTTGACCCCGCCGATCAACCCGAAAAACGTCGGCAGGAACGGCAGCTTGACCGGACCGCCGACCAGAACCGGGCGGATGGTCTTGTCGACGATGAACAGCTCGCATGTGCCCCAGATGAACAGCAGCGCGCCCGCAAGCGGCGTGCCGCTGGCCACCAGATAGGCCGAAACCAGCGTGAAGCACAGCGGCGCGCCGCCGGGGATCAGCGCCATGAAGCCGGTGAT
>NZ_JBKEAE010000007.1:0-16059 GCF_047971885.1 Tropicimonas sp.
CGCGTGCTCGCTGTCAGGCCATTTCACCTTGTAGGTATGTCCTTCGAGCGATTGCGGGCGGTCGAGCGGCTCGGACAGATAGACAACGTCGCCATGCGGCGTCAGCGGTTCGGCCCCGTCCCGGCTGACCACCGCCGGCGCTTCCGGCGAGCTTGAGCCGCGCAGTTCGTCTTTCGCCACGCTCAGAACCGAACCCGTCACCGCGTTGGGCCGGTAGGTGGTGCAGCCCTTGCAGCCGGCTTCCCAGGCCTGAAGGTACACCTCCTCGAAATCACCGAAGGCGATATCCTCCGGGCAGTTGATCGTCTTCGAGATCGACGAATCCACCCATTTCTGTGCCGCCGCCTGCATCCGCACATGCTCGGCCGGCGAAAGCGTCTGGGCGTTGACGAAAAACGCCGGCAGGTCGGCATCGCCGAATTTTTCGCGCCACAGACGCACCGCATAATCCACCACCTCTTCCTCGCTGCGCGAGCCGTCCTTTTGCAGCACCTTGCGCGTGTAGCTGTAGGCAAAGACGGGCTCGATTCCGGACGATACATTGCCGGCAAAGAGGCTGATCGTTCCCGTCGGCGCGATCGAGGTCAGCAGCGCGTTCCGGATGCCATGCGCGGCAATCGCCGCGCGCACATCCTCGTCCATATGCGCAAGAGAGCCGCTGGCGAGGTAACTTTCAGCCTCGAACAGGGGAAAGACGCCCTTCTCCCGCGCCAGATCGACCGACGCCAGATATGCGGCGCGCGCGATCCGGTGCAACCAGCGCTCTGTCTGACGCGCCGCTTCGTCCGAACCGTAGCGCAGCCCGACCATCAGCAGCGCATCCGCCAGCCCGGTGACGCCCAGCCCGATCCGGCGCTTGGTGCGCGCCTCCTCGGCCTGCTGCGGCAGGGGGAAGCGCGACGTATCCACCACATTGTCCATCATGCGAACCGCCGTCGCCACGAGTTCGTCCAGTTCCGTCTCGTCGATTTTCGCCCCGTCTTCGAACGGCTCCCGCACCAGCCGGGCAAGGTTGACCGAGCCCAGAAGGCAGGCGCCATAGGGCGGAAGCGGCTGCTCACCACACGGATTTGTCGCTGCGATTTCCTCGCAGTAGCGAAGATTGTTCATCTGATTTATGCGGTCTATGAAGATCACGCCCGGTTCGGCGAATTCATATGTCGACTTCATGATCGCGCTCCACAGATCGCGCGCCGCAACCGTTCGATAGACCCTTTCGTCAAAGATCAGATCCCAGGACGCGCCGGCCCGGACCGCCTCCATGAAGGCATCGGTTACCAGCACCGACATATTGAACATGCGCAGGCGGGCCGGATCCGATTTGGCGGAGATGAAGCTCTCGATATCGGGGTGATCGCAGCGCATCGTCGCCATCATCGCCCCGCGGCGCGAGCCGGCCGACATGATGGTACGGCACATCGCATCCCACACATCCATGAAGGAAAGCGGACCCGACGCATCGGCCGCCACCCCCTTCACATCTGCCCCCCTGGGCCGGATGGTCGAGAAATCGTAGCCGATCCCGCCGCCCTGCTGCATGGTCAGGGCCGCTTCCTTCAGCATGTCGAAGATGCCGCCCATGCTATCGGGAATAGTGCCCATCACGAAACAGTTGAACAGCGTCACCGTACGCCCGGTTCCGGCCCCGGCCACGATACGCCCGGCGGGAAGAAAGCGGAAATCCTCAAGCGCGCGATAGAATTCCTCCTCCCGGGTGGCGGGATCGGCCTCGGATTCCGCCAGCGCGCGCGCAATTCGCCGCCAGGTGTCCTCGACCGTCAGGTCCAGAGGTGTTCCATCAGCCTGTTTCAGCCGGTATTTCATATCCCAGATGGATTCGGCGATCGGGGCGGCGAAGCGGCTCATCGGGTTTCCTCGTTGTCCTGGAACGCCCAACGATAGCAGGCAACCACAACAGTTTGAAGCCGCTTTGAATGAAGCTACGATATGTTCCAATGAATGAAAGGGATTCGGTGGCAAGGACTGTTCATCTCGTAAAACTCTGCGTCGGAGCGGAGAAAGTCGAGGACCTGACCGACTGGCAGGCGTCGCGGCGCCGGCTGTGGCCGGACGGACTGCCGCGCCACATCACGCGGATGTGGCCGCGCCGCGAAGCCGAGCTTCTGAACGAAGGCTCGCTTTACTGGGTGTTCAAGGGGCTGATCCTCGCCCGGCAGCGTGTGCTGCGGCTGGAGAAAATCCTTGGCGAGGACGGCATCAGCCGCTGCGGGCTGGTGCTCGACCCCGAGGTGTTCCGCACCGAACCCGTTCCGCGCCGCCCCTTTCAGGGCTGGCGCTACCTTGTTCAGGACGACGCGCCGCGCGATCTGGCCGCGAACCGGCAGAACGAGGACAGCCTGCCACCCGGCCTGTCGGCCGCGCTGGCGGAAATCGGCGTTCGCTGACGGCGCGGACAAATGCCATTTCGAAACGCCCACGGCTGCATTGCCCACCTTCGCTCCCGCAGTGCGGATCGCGGCGCGCCGGATCAGCCCAGCCGGTAGTTCGGCGACTCGCGGGTGATCTGCACGTCGTGAACGTGGCTTTCCTTCAGCCCTGCGCCGGTAATGCGAACGAACGCGCAGCCGCCGCGCATATCCTCGATCGAGGCCTTGCCGGTATAGCCCATGGCGGCGCGCAGGCCGCCGACCAGTTGATGGATCACCGCCGCCGCACCGCCCTTGTAGGGCACCTGCCCTTCGATCCCCTCGGGCACCAGCTTATCGCTGGCCGCGTCCTTCTGGAAATAGCGGTCGGCCGAGCCGCGCGCCATCGCCCCAAGCGAGCCCATGCCGCGATAGGATTTGAACGACCGTCCCTGATAGAGGATCACCTCGCCCGGCGATTCGTCGGTTCCCGCCAGCATGGAGCCCACCATGGCGCAGCTTGCGCCGGCCGCAATGGCCTTGGCGAAATCGCCCGAGAACTTGATGCCGCCATCGGCGATCACCGGCACGTCGCCCGCGGCGCGGGCGCAATCCATGATGGCGGTAAGCTGCGGCACGCCGACCCCGGCGACCATCCGCGTCGTACAGATCGAGCCCGGCCCGATCCCGACCTTGACCGCATCGGCACCCGCGTCGATCAGCGCGCGGGTCGCCTCGCCCGTCGCCACATTGCCGGCCACGATCTGCACGTCGTTCGAAAGCCGCTTGGCACGCTCGACCGCTCTGGCGACACCTTCGGAATGCCCGTGCGCCGTATCGATCACGATCATGTCGACGCCCGCATCCACCAGCGCCTGACTGCGCTCGAAGCCGGCATCGCCCACCGTCGAGGCGGCAGCAACCCGCAGGCGGCCGAGCGCATCCTTGCAGGCATGCGGATTCAGTACCGCCTGTTCGATATCCTTCAGCGTCAGCAGGCCGGTCAGCCGGCCCGATCTGTCGGTGACCAGCAGCTTTTCGATCCGGCGTTCGCGCATCATCGCCCGCGCCTCGTCGAGGTCGGCAGGCTCGGTCAGCACGGCAAGGTTCTGCGAGGTCATCATCGCGCGCACCGGCGTATCGTCGGCGTTGGCAAACCGCATGTCGCGGTTGGTGACGATTCCCACCACATGCCCGTGTTCGTCCACCACCGGGAAACCGGTGATGCTGTAACGCGCCTGAAGCGCCTTGGCGTCGGCCAGCGTCTGATCGGCGGTCAGCGTGACCGGGGCGTAGACCACGCCGCTTTCGAACCGTTTGACGCGACGTACCTGGCTTGCCTGCTCGTCAATGGACAGGTTGCGGTGCAGCACCCCCATGCCACCGGCCTGCGCCATGGCGATCGCCATTTCTGCCTCGGTAACGGTATCCATCGCCGAACTCAGAAGCGGGATGTTGAGCCTGATCGTTCTGCTCGCCCATGTCGCGGTATCGGCCTGCGCCGGCAGCACCCGGCTGGCGGCGGGAACAAGCAGAACGTCATCGAAGGTCAGCGCCTCACGAATCTCCATCGCACTCTCCTTGAGGGGGGTCGTTTGGCGCATCCCCTATACATGGATTCTGCCGGCAGGAAACCCCGCATGTTGTAATTGCCATCTGGCGCCGCGCAGATTTTGTGGTTTGCGCGGGATATCGCTGTATCGGAATATCGCAGGAAGCAGCGGGACGCCGGCAGGAACCGGCGCTGGAGAAAACACAACGGCCCGCATCCGCGGATGCGCCGGTCTCGCCGGTCAGCACCACCGATCAGGGTGCGCCAAACGGAAGACCGGCAAAACCCGGGAACGCGGGCCTCCCGACGGAGCGGGAGTTCACTCGTAAAAAGGCGGAATTCCGGCGCGCCCGCAAAATCCGGCGCGCCGGTCGGACTCTAGCGGTAAAGCAGCGAGATCCCGTCCTTGAAGACATGCACCTTTTCCGGCGCCGCCGTCATGTGCAGCTTCTCGCCCTTCATTCCCAAATGGATGCCGGGCAGTTTGGCGATCACCGGGTCGACACCCGGCTTTTCGGGCACGAAGAACAGCAGCGTCACCTCGCCGAGGTTTTCCTGCACGTTCACCACGCCCGAATACCCCGAGCCATCCTCGGTCAGGGTGAAATCCTCGGGCCGGATGCCGATGCGGACCTGCGCCCCCTTGTCACCTTCCTTCGACGGATAGGCCGATACCACCTTGCCATGCCCGCCGTCGAGTTCGATCGTCGTCCGCTCGCCGGTCTCGACGATCCAGCCGGGAAGCAGGTTCATCGCCGGCGAACCGATGAACTGGGCGACAAATTCGTTCTTCGGCTTTTCGTATAGCTCCAGCGGCGTGCCGACCTGGCTGATGCCCTTGTTTGCCAGAACGACAATACGGCTGGCCAGCGTCATCGCCTCGACCTGGTCGTGGGTGACATAGATCATCGTCCGGTCCGGCATGCTCTCCTTGAGCTGGGCAATCTCCAGCCGGGTGGCGACGCGAAGCGCGGCATCGAGGTTGGAGAGCGGCTCGTCGAACAGGAACACCTTTGGGTCGCGCACGATGCAGCGCCCGATGGCGACCCGCTGGCGCTGGCCGCCCGAAAGCGCCTTGGGCAGGCGTTCGAGATATGGCGTAAGTTGCAGGATATCCGCCGCCTTCTTCACCGCTGCCGCAATCTCGTCCTTCGACTTGTTGGCCAGTTTCAGCGCGAAGGCCATGTTGTCGTATACGGTCATGTGCGGATAGAGCGCGTAGCTCTGGAACACCATCGCGATACCGCGCTGCGCGGGCGGAATATCGTTCACCACCTGCTTGTCGATCTCAAGCGTTCCGCCGGTAATGCTCTCCAGCCCGGCGATCATCCGCAGAAGTGTCGACTTGCCGCAACCCGAAGGTCCGACAAAGACGATCAGTTCGCCCGCTTCGATATCCAGGTTGATATCCTTGAGCACATCGACATCGCCATAGCTCTTGGCGACATTGGTCAGTTTAAGTCCGGCCATATCGGCTCCCCTCCTCAGGCGTCTGTCGCGACGGCGAAAGCCGCCTCATAGGGCGGAAGCACAATACCGCCCGTCTTGAAAATTGGAAATTCCGGGTGGAACGGCGCATCTTCAAGCCTGTCCCACGTGCCCTCTGGCAGCTTCACCTCGCGCGTCTGATCCGACAGGTTGAACGCGCAGAAGAGGCGAATCCCCTCGTGTTCGCGGATGAAAGCGAGGTACTGTTCCTCGGCCGCCACCGGTACGTAGCTTCCCTTCACCAGCGCCGGGTTGTTCTTCCGCAGGCGGATCATCCGGCGATAGGTGTTCAGCATCGATTCCGGATCGTCCTCCTGCGTCGAGGCCGCATGCGCGATCTGGTCTGACGCAACCGGAAGCCATGGCGTGCCGTCGGTGAACCCGCCGTTGGCGTTGTCCTGGACCCACGCGATCGGCGTGCGGCAGCCGTCGCGGCCCTTGAACCTGGGCCAGAAGCGTTTGCCATAGGGGTCCTGAAGATCCTTGAAGGCGACATGTGCCTCGTTGAAGCCAAGCTCCTCGCCCTGATAGAGGCAGACGCTGCCGCGAAGCGACAGAAGCGCCGCCGCATAGACCCTGGCCGCGGCGGGCGACAGGTTCCAGCGCGACTTGTGGCGCACCACGTCGTGGTTGGAAAACGCCCAGCAGGCCCAGCCGTCGGGGGCGGTTTCCCCAAACGATTCCACCGTGTCGTTCAGGTGAACGCCGGTCGGAAACTCGTTGGAAAGAAGCGCGAAATCGTAGCACATGTGCAGCTTGTCGCCACCCGAGGTATAGGCGGCCTGCACCTCGGCCCCGCGCTGGCTTTCGCCCACCTCGCCCACCGAGGTGATGGCAGTGTAGTCGTTCATCACCTCGCGAAGCCGTTTCAGGAAATCGAGGTTTTCCGGCTGGGTCTTGTCGTAGAGGTGATCCTGGAAGTTGTAGGGGTTCACCGCCGGTGCCGTCTTGTCGTTGATCTGCTCGGGCGGCAGGGCCGGATTGTCGCGCAACTGCTGGTCGTGAACATAGAAGTTCACCGTGTCCAGCCGGAACCCGTCGACCCCGCGTTCGAGCCAGAATCGCGCGATGTCGAGCAGCGCATCCTGAACCTGCGGTTCGTGAAAGTTCAGGTCCGGCTGTTCCCTGAGGAAGTTGTGCAGATAATACTGCATCCGCTCGCCGTCCCACTCCCACGCGGAGCCCCCGAAAATGCTGAGCCAGTTGTTCGGCGGCGTCCCGTCCGGCTTCGGGTCGGCCCAGACATACCAGTTGGCACGCGGGTTGTGGCGGTTCAGGCGGCTTTCCTTGAACCACGGATGCTCGGACGATGTGTGCGAAAGCACAAGGTCGATCATCACCCGGAGACCAAGCTGATGCGTCGTTTCGATCAGCGCATCGAAATCGGCCAGCGTGCCGAACATCGGATCGACATCGCGGTAGTCCGAAACGTCATAGCCGAAATCGAGCATGGGCGAGCGGAAGAACGGCGAAATCCAGATGCAATCCACCCCGAGGCTGGCGATATGGGGCAGCCGGTGCATGATGCCGAACAAATCGCCGATCCCGTCGCCGTTGCTGTCCTGATAGGAACGCGGATAGATCTGGTAGAGCACCGCGCCCCGCCACCAGTCCGGATCTGCCGGAACTGAAAGGTTGTCGTTTCTCATTGTATTCTCTTACTTGACCGACCCGGCCAGCAGGCCGCGAACCAGATAGCGTTGCATGGCAAAGAACACCGCGATCGGCACCGCCATCGAGATGAAGGCCGCCGTGGCGAGAATTTCCCAGTTGCCGCCGCGCGTGCCGAGAAGCTCGACGATCTGCTTGGTCATCACCGTCGTCTCGCCGGTGGAATCGACCAGAAAGACCATGGCAACCAGCAGGTCGTTCCATGTCCACAGGAACTGGAAGATGGCAAAGGAGGCGAGCGCCGGGAACGACAACGGCAGGATGATCTTGACGAAGATCTGGAAATCGGTCGCGCCGTCCACCTTGGCGTTCTCGATGATGTCGCGCGGCAGACCGACCATGTAGTTGCGCAGCAGATAGATCGCCAGCGGCAGGCCAAAGCCGGTGTGGGCCAGCCACACACCCAGATACCCCTTTCCGATACCGATGAAATTGTGGAACTTCAGCAGCGGGATCAGCGCCAGTTGCAGCGGCACCACCAGCAGGCCCACGACCGCCGCGATCAGCAGCGCCCGGCCGGGAAACTCCATCCACGCCAGCGCATAGGCGGCGAAGGCCGCGATAAGGATCGGGATGATCGTTGCCGGAATGGTCACCGTCAGGGTCGAGAAGAACGCCTTGGACATGCCCTCCCGGTTCGCCGGGTCGAACAGCATGTTGTAGTAGTTGTCGAGCGTGAACTCGGGCGGTGTCGTTGCGGTAACGAATACCCGCTGGCCGCGGTTGCCCGACATTTCCGTCAGGCTTTCGAGCCGGTAGGAGCCATCGGCCTGAACGGTGATCTCCTCGCCGTCGCCCAGATCGGCGGTGTCGCCGGCCTGATAGGCATCGATATTGCGCGAGGTTGTTCCCCAGTGCGAGATCGTGCCGCCCGAACCGCCCTCGAACAGGTTGCCGGCGATCACGAAACGCTCGCCTTCCCGGACCTGCTGGGAGGGCGGCGCGGCGCGTACCACGAGGTTCTGCTCGGAGGCGAACATCGAACGCCACCACCCCGAGGTGGCGATCTGGTCGGCGGTCCGGAACGACGAGACGAACAATCCCACCGTTGGAAACAGCCACAGAACCACCAGGAACAGAACCGAAAGGTGGACCGCCCAGGTAAGGCTGGATTTTGTGCCTGCGATATTGTCCATGTTTCCGGCCTCCTACCGCATTTCCTTGCGCGCGTTGCGCACGTTCCAGATCAGGATCGGCGTGACCAGCAGCATGATGATCATCGCGCTGGCCGATCCCACACCCCAGTCGTTGGCGCGGAACAGCTTGTCGTACATGTAGTTCGCCAGAACCTGCGTGCCCCACTGGCCGTTGGTCATGGCGTAGACGATGTCGAAGACCTTGAGCACGACCAGCGTGATCGTCGTCCAGACGACAACGATGGTGGACATGATCTGCGGCACCTTGATCTTGAAGAAGACCTGGAACGGCCCGGCGCCGTCGACGATGGCCGCTTCGACGGTTTCCTCCGGAATGCCGCGCAGCGCGGCCGAGAGGATGACCATGGCAAAGCCGGTCTGGATCCAGATCAGCACCGCCATCAGGAAGAAGTTGTTCCAGAACGGAAGCGTCAGCCATTGCTGCGGATCGCCGCCCACGCCGACCCAGAGCGCGTTCAGGATACCGATCTGGTCCTGATCGGCCGGGCGCGCGTCATAGACCAGCTTCCAGATCACCGAGGCGCCGACCATCGAGATCGCCATCGGCATGAACACCAGCATCTTGGCGAAGTTGCCCCACGAGATGCGGTCGGTGAGTTGCGCCACCAGAAGGCCGAAAAGCGTCGACATGGCGGGCACGACGATGAGCCAGACCATGTTGTTCTTCATCGCTTCCCAGAACTTCGGCTCGGCGAACATCTGGGCGTAGTTCGCCCCCCAGACCCAGCGATACCCGCCGCCGGGAACCCGTTCGGTCAGCGAGAGCCGGAGCGTTTCAAAGACCGGATAGGTCAGGTATAGCCCGAGCGCGATGATCGCCGGCAGAAGGAACAGCCACGGCCGGATCATGTTGGCATGGCTGATGTTGCGGCCGGCCGACAATTCGCCCTCGCCGAAGATGAAGTTGTTCAGTCGCCAGAGCCCGAAGATCAGCACGGCGCAGATGAGCAGCCAGAAGATACCGGCGGCGCTGAAGATGCCGTGCGACAGGAAATAGCCCAGGTAAAGCGCCGCGATGGCGAGCGCCGGCAGGACGAAAAAGAACACCGTGCCGATCTTGCGGCGGCCGGCGGCCTGCGCGGCGCTCATTGCCCGCGCGGGCAGGAGAAACCGGTCCAGCAGGAAATTGGACAGATAGAAGTAACCGACACAGCCCCCGACCCCGATGATGATGGTCACGAGCCCTTGCAATGCTGGGTGCATTTCGCCTCCCCCTACGATGCTTCCCACAAGGCCCCTGCGGGCCTTCTGTCATGTGCGGGCGGCACGGCCTGCGCCCCGCCCGCCTGAACGGCGCCTATTTCAGCGCGTCCCAGGATCTCTGGATCTGGTCGGCCACATCCTGCGCGCTCTTGCCGCCGGTGTAATCGACCATGCCGGTCCAGAAGGCACCCGCGCCGACACCGCCCGGCATCAGATCCGATCCGTCGAAGCGGAACGTGTCGGCGTTGAGCAGGATCTCGTTCATCTTCTTCAGCGTCGGATCGCCGAAGACTTCCTGATTGGCACCCTTGAACGGGGTCAGGAAGCCGCTTTGCGCCATCCAGATCTCATGCGCGATCGGGCTTTCGAGGAACCTGATCAGTTCCTGCGCCCCGCCGCTGTCCTTGGTGATGGCGAACATCGTGCCGGCACCGAGAACCGGCTTGCCGAGGTCCTTCTCGGCATAGGCCGGGAAGTAGAAGAAATCGGCATCGTCGGGAATAAGCGTGCCTTCCGGGAAGAAGGACGGGATGAACGACGCCATGCGGTGCAGGTAACATTGCGGCGGCGAGGAGAACAGACCCTTGGGGCTGTCGCGGAAATCGGTCGCGGCGACCGAATTCACCCCGCCGGCGACGAAATCGTCGTTCTTGGCGAACCAGCCGAAATCCTCGATCGCCTCGACGATGCGCGGATCGTTGAACGGAATCTCGTTGGTGACCCAGCCGTCGTAGACCTCGGGCGGCTGCGTGCGCAGCACCAGATCCTCGACCCAGTCGGTCGCCGGCCAGCCGGTCGCGCCGCCCGAGCCGAGCCCGATGCACCATGGCGTTTCGCCGTCCTCGACGATCTGCTCGGTCAGCGCCTTGAGGTCCTCCATCGTCTCGGGGATCTCATAACCGGCATCCTCGAAATTCTCCGGCACGTACCAGACCAGCGATTTCATGTCGGCCTTGAACGGGAAGACATAGGTCGCCTCGGTCCCGTCCGGGCCGGCGAAGGTCGCAAGGTCGGCCCAGGAATCGCCGGCTGCGTAGTTTTCCCGCAGCCAGTCGCCGGTCCCTTCGGGAAGCGGCGTCAAAAAGCCGCGGCGCGCCATGTCGGCCGCCAGCCCGGGCTGCGGAAAGACGGCGATGTTGGGCGGCGAGCCCCCTTCGAGGTCGACGACGATCTGCTGCTCGAAACCGTCCGAACCGGTATAGCGGACATCGGCGCCGGTCGCCTCGCGGAAATATTCCAGCACGCTTTCGACCAGTTCCTGATCGGGGCCGAGCCACGGACCGAAGACGGTGATCTGTTCGCCCGAAAGGTCGATTTCCTTCAACGCTTCATAGCTGTCCCAGGTGAATCCGCCCTCTCCGGGCGCGAATTCCAGATCCGCCGCACCCGCCGCGCCCGCGATCAGGGCGATCCCGGCAGCGCTGGCCAACAGGTTAAATTTCATGAATTGCCTCCCCGTTTTATCCCGGGCCCATGCCCAAGACCGTTCATCCTGCGCCTCGAATCGTCTTCAAAGCGCTTTGAGCACCTTGCACCATAGCTGGCCCGACCGGACTGTCAACGGGACAAGAATGCACCGGAAAACAGGCAGACCGGGTGAAATATGCCTCGGGGTGAACAGTTTTCCGTCCCAAAGCCCTTTGACTGATCCAGCCGGGAGTCGTAACCTTTAACCGGCAACTCGGGCAGACGCAGAATGAACCTCAAGGACCTGGCCGCAAGTCTCGGACTGAGTCAGACGACAGTCAGCCGCGCCCTGAACGGCTATCCGGAGGTTTCGGAAGCCACCCGAAAAAGGGTCGTCGAAGCGGCCCGACGGCACGGCTACCACCCCGACAGCCGGGCGCGTTCGCTTGCCACCGGCAAGGCGATGGCGGTGGGTCTGATCCTGCCGCAGACCGCCAAGCAGGAAATCGTCAACCCCGTGTTCACCGATTTCGTCGCCGGCGCCAGCGAAACGCTCGCCGAAAGGGGCTACGACATTGTCCTGTCGATCGTCGCCGACGCCGATCAGAGCGCGGTCTACCGTTCGTTCGCCGCCAAGGGGCGCGTCGACGGGGTGATCATGCAGGCACCGCTGACCGGGGATTTGCGCATCGCCATGCTCAAGCAGCTCGGGCTGCCCTTTGTCGTCCACGGCCGGGTTTCGGACCATGACGACGAATATTCGTGGATGGATATCGACAATCGCCACGCCTTCTATCGTGCCACGGCGCACCTGCTGGATCTGGGCCACCGGCGCATCGCCCTGCTCAACGGGCTCGAGGCGATGGATTTCGCCCATCGCCGCCGCCACGGCTTTCTCGACGCGCTGAAGGAACGCGGCGTGCGCGCAAGCCCGGATCTCATGGCAAGCGCGGCAATGACCGAAGGTTACGGTTACGCCGAAGCCAGCCGCATGCTGTGCCTGCCCGATCCGCCCACGGCGTTTCTGGTGTCGTCGATGATGATCGCGCTGGGGGCGGACCGGGCTATCCGCGCCGCCGGGCTGACGGTCGGGCGCGACGTTTCCCTGGTCACCCATGACGATGCGCTTTCGTATCTGTCGAACGATACCGATGGCATCCCGATCTTCACCGCCACGCAATCCTCGGTGCGCGAGGCGGGGCATATCTGTGCCAACATCCTGCTGAAGCTGATCGACGAGCCCGACGCGGCGCCGGTCCAGACCAAGCTGGAAGCCTCCCTGATCATCGGCCCGTCCAGCGGACCCGCCCCCAACTGAGGACCCGACATGTACAAGCGCAGCGATTTTCCCGAACAGTTCCAGTTCGGCGCCTCGACAGCCGCCTACCAGATCGAGGGCCACGCCTTCGGCGGCGCCGGCTCGACCCACTGGGACGATTTCGCCGCAACCCCGGGCAACGTGGTGCGCAACGAAAACGGCGCCATCGCCTGCGACCATTATCACCGCTGGCCGCAGGACCTCGACCTGATCCGCGACGCCGGGTTCGACGCCTACCGCTTTTCGGCATCCTGGGCCCGTGTGCTGCCCGAGGGGCGCGGAACGGTGAACGAGGAAGGGCTCGACTTCTACGAACGGCTGGTCGACGGGATGCTCGAACGCGGCATCAAGCCGATGATCACGCTTTATCACTGGGAATTGCCCTCACCGCTGAACGATATGGGCGGATGGCGCAACAGGGATATCGCCGGCTGGTTCGCCGATTACGCCGAAATCATCATGCGCCGTCTGGGCGACCGCGTATGGAAGACCGCAACGATAAACGAGCTCTGGTGCGTCAGCTTCCTCAGCCATTTCCTGGGGGTGCATGCGCCCGGCGTCCGCAACATCCGCGACGCCAGCCGCGCCATGCACAACGTGCTGCTGGCCCACGGAACCGCAGCGCAGGCGCTGCGCGCCATGGGAATCGGCGATATCGGCGCCGTCTGCAACTTCACCTATGCCCAGCCGGCGAGCAACGATCCCGCCGATATCGAGGCCGCGGCGACCTTCGACGACTACTATAACAACTTCTTCATCTCGGGGATGTTCCGCAGGAAATACCCCGAACGCATCGTCGATGCCCTGGGCAGGTACCTGCCGCAGGGCTGGCAGGACGATCTGGAGATCATCGGCGCGCCGGTCGACTGGCTCGGTGTCAACTACTACACGCGCGAGATCGTCAAGGCGACCGGCGGCGCATGGCCGGCCCATACCAGCATCGAGGGCCCGCTGCCCAAGACCCAGATGGGATGGGAAATCTACCCCGAGGGGCTGCTGCATTTCCTGCGCCGCTGTCACACCGATTTCTCGGGCGACCTGCCGATCTATGTCACTGAAAGCGGCATGGCCAACCCGGATCTGGTGATCGACGGCTGGGTGGACGATCAGGTACGGATCGACTACCTCGCCCGGCATTTCGACGCGGCGAAACAGGCGATCGCCGAAGGCGTGCCGCTCAGGGGCTATTTCGTCTGGTCGCTGATGGACAATTACGAATGGTCCTTTGGCTACGAAAAGCGGTTCGGTCTTGTCCATGTCGATTTCGAGACGCTGGAACGTACTCCGAAAGCCTCGTATCACGCGCTCAAAGCCGCACTTGCCAGTTGAGGTAACATGATGTCCGCACTCTGCCTGCTCGCCGATATCGGCGGCACCAACACGCGCGTCGCGCTTTCCCGCAGCGGAAAGGTGCTTCACGGTTCGGTGCGCCACTTCCCGAATGCCGAATACGCCTCGCTGGAACCGGTACTGCGCCGTTACATCGCCGAAACCGGCTCCGAGCCGCCGGTGGCCGTGTGCCTCGCCATGGCCGGGCCGGTGCGCGACGGGGTGGGAACGATGACCAACCTCGACTGGACGCTCAACACCGATACGCTCGCCAAGGCGACCGGCGCCCGGACGGTGACGCTGCTGAACGACCTTCAGGCGCAGGGGCACGCGCTTGGGCACATCCCTGCCGATGCGCTCTATCCGGTGATCGCCGGTCCGCCGCCACGGCTCGACGCGACGCAGCTGGTGATCGGAATTGGCACCGGATTCAACGCGGCGCCGGTCTATTCCACCGCCAACGGGCGTTTCGTGCCGCCGGCCGAGACCGGCCACGTCACGCTGCCGCAGCGCAGCGACCGCGAGGTCACGCTGGCGCGTTTCCTCGAACGTGCGCATGGCTTCGCCTCGGTCGAGGATGCCCTTTCAGGCCGCGGGCTGGTGGCGCTTCACGAATTCGCCTGCACCGAAGCCGGCGCGCCGGAGCGCCCCGTCCTGCGCGGCAAGGAGATCATGACGGCCGTCGCCGCCGGCGATCCGGTCGCGCGCGAGGCGGCAGCATATTTCTGCCGGCTGGTCGGTGCGGTGGCGGGCGATCTGGCCCTGACGATGCTGCCGGTCGGCGGCATCTTCCTGATCGGCGGCATGTCCCGCGCCATGGCGCCCTATTTTGTCGAGATGGGTTTCATCGAAAGCCTGCGCGACAAAGGGCGTTTCTCCGGGTTCATGGAGCAGTTTTCGGTCACCGTGGTGTCCGACGACGACGCCGCGCTGACGGGCATGGCGCTGCACCTGCAATCGCTGCTCGATCTGCAATAACCGATCACGGGGCAGCTCTGGCCGCTCAGCCCGCCCGGGCGGCCATCGTGGCCAGGATCCCGGCAAGATCGCCGGCGGCAGTAAGCTGCGGGAAGTGGCCGCAATCCAGTTGCCACCGCCGCTCGACCGGGGTCTGGCTGCTCATCGCGCGTTGCAGCGGCGGTGTCACCGTGCGGTCGGCGGTGCAGAGCACATATTCGCGCGGCACGCCGCCGAAGCGGCGCGAGGTCAGGCGCACCGGATCGGTCTGAACCGCGTTCGATTGTGGCCTGAGCAGCGACAGGCCGCGTGCGCGCCGTGCATCTATCGCATCCTGAAACAGGATCGGCGCCGCAATTCCGGGATCGAGCACCGTTGTTCCCCGAATCGGGCCGCGCCGCACCGCGGGGCCGATGGTCTCGGGCTCGCGCCGTTTCAGCGACAGCAGCGAATCGCCATCGCGCGGCAGGAACGCGGCGACATATCCCAGCCGCGCCACCAGGTCGGGACGCACCTCGGCGACGGCGGAAATCACCATGCCGCCCATCGAATGTCCGACCAGAAGCACCCGCCCAAGGGATTCGAGAACGCCGGCAACCCGGTCGCGGCAGTCGAGCAGACCATGTTCGCCCGAGGCGGCCTCGCCCGGTCCGTGCCCGGGCAGATCGACCGCGGCGACCTGCATGCCCCGTTCGCGCAGCATCGCCGCAACCTCGCTCCAGATCTCTCCGCAGCCCCACGCGCCATGGACAAGGACGACCGGGATCATGCCGCCGCGCTAGCCGCCACGGCCCAGTTCGTCCGACAGCAGGCGCACGATCGCGTCACGCGGCACGTCCGAACTGACGAACGCCCGCCCGATGCCGCGCGCCAGAACGAATCGCAGCCTGCCCGCCACAACCTTCTTGTCCTGCCCCATCAGCGCCAGAAGCTCCTCGGCCGACGGCAGATCGCCCGGAATGTCGCCCAGATCGACCTTCATCCCCATCTGGCGCAGGTGGGCACGCACGCGCGACGGATCCTCCTGCGAGCAGAGCCCGAGACGCGACGACAACTCGAAGGCCAGCGCGCAGCCGATGGCAACGCCCTCGCCGTGCAGGACACGGCCGGAATAACCTGTCGCCGCCTCAAGAGCATGTCCGAAGGTATGGCCGAGGTTCAGAAGCGCCCGGTCGCCCTGCTCGCGCTCGTCCCGACAGACGATATCGGCCTTCATCCGGACTGACCATTTCACCGCCGTGATCCGTGCGCCGGTATCGCCGGCGGCACTCGCCGGGCCGTTTTCCTCGAGCCAGTCGAAGAAATCGGCATCGCCGAGCAGCCCGTACTTGACCACCTCTCCATAACCCGAGCGCAGATCGCGCTCGGGCATGGACTGCAGCAGATCCACATCCGCCAGCACCAGGCTGGGCTGGTGAAACGCACCGACCAGGTTCTTGCCCGCGCCGGCATTGATGCCCGTCTTGCCACCAACCGAACTGTCGACCTGCGCCAGCAGGCTGGTGGGGATCTGCACGAATCGCACGCCCCGGCGCAGGATCGCCGCGGCAAACCCCGCCAGATCGCCGATCACCCCGCCGCCAAAGGCGATCACCATGTCGTTGCGCTCGA
>NZ_JBKEAE010000117.1:0-6233 GCF_047971885.1 Tropicimonas sp.
TGTGCGGGCGCACAGCCCTGATCACGGGCGGCGGCAGCGGGATTGGGCTGGCCATCGCGCGCGCGCTTGCCGCTTCGGGCGCGCGCGTCGTCATTGCCGGCCGGCGGAAGGCGGTGCTCGATGCTGCCGTGGCGGGGTTGCCGGAGGGCGCGCTGTCGGTGCCGCTCGATCTCGCCCAAACGGGCACCATTGCAGGGGTCTTCGCCGATATTGCCGGGCGGGCCGGACAGATCGACATTCTTGTCAACAACGCCGGCAACACGGTCAAGAAACCGTTCGTCGAATCGGATCTGGCCGATTTCGACCGGGTGGTCGATGTCCATGTCCGCGGTGCGGTCGAGCTTTCGCGCCAGTTCGCGCGGCAGGATTTCGGTGGCCGGCCGGCGAGCATCCTGTTCATCTCGTCGATGACGGCCTTCATCGGCCAGCCGCTGGTGCTGGGATATACAACCGCAAAATCCGCCATCTCCGGGTTGGTGCGGGGGCTGTCGGCCGAACTGGCCAGGCGCGACATACGGGTCAACGCCGTGGCGCCAGGATGGATCGATACCGAACTCTACCGGCAGGCCACGGCGGGCGATCTTCCGCGCCAGCACAAGATTCTGGGGCGTATTCCGATGGGCCGGCTCGGCCTGCCCGGGGAGATCGGCAATGCCTGCGCTTTCCTCGTCTCGCCTGCGGCCTCCTATATCACCGGACAGGTGATTCTGGTCGATGGCGGCGGTGCAACCGGATTTTGAAAGAGGATCCCATGACAGATTCCGAGAAGTTCGCATTGGTGCGCGACAGGCTTTTCACCGCCGTGGTCGGCGACGTGCTCGATGTGATGGGTTTTCGCCACCAGTTCCTGCCTCAGGGTATTCTTCCCCTGACACCGGGGACCCGCATCGCCGGCAGGGCAATGCCGGTGCTGGAGGCCAATTACCCCGAGGGCGGCTCGCGTGGCCCGCTGTCGGACAAGGCGTTCGGCGTGATGTTCGAGGCGCTCGACGACCTGAAGCCCGGCGAGATTTATGTCGCCAGCGGCTCCTCGCTCGATTACGCGATGTGGGGCGGGCTGATGTCGACGCGGGCGCTGCATCTGAAGGCGGCGGGTGCGGTTCTGAACGGACATGTCCGCGACACCGCCGAGATCCGCCGGCTCGGCTTTCCGGTTTTCTCGCGCGGCGTCTATGCGCAGGATCAGGGTGTGCGTGGCAAGGTGCTCGATTACCGCGTGCCGCTGCGCATCGGACAGGTGGACATTCGCCCCGGCGATATGATGTTCTGCGACGACGAGGGATGTCTCGTGATCCCGCAGGCGGTCGAGGCGGAGGCGATCGAACGCGCGATCGAAAAGGCCGGAACCGAGAATGCGGTCGCGATGGCGATCCGTGACGGAATGACGGCGCGGCAGGCTTTTGACGAGTTTGGTGTCATGTAGTGACCGCTCCCGCGCCCCTGAAGTGGAGATTGGAAGTCAGGTGTCGCGCAGCAACGCTGTCTACAAGGAAACCTACAACCGTTTTCTCGATATCATGGACGAACTCGGAGTCGAGGGCCGGTTGCCGCCGGAAATGGAGATTGCCAGCCGGCTGGGTACGTCGCGAACCACCGTCCGCTCGGTACTGGAACGGCTGGACACCAAGGGGCTGATCGAATGGGAGGGGCGCCGCAAGACGATACGCAGGCTCCCCCGGAAGTCGGACTATTTCGAACGAGCCGAAACGCAGACCCCGGTCGAGAAGGTCGAAATAGCCTTCATGGAATATGTGCTTGGCGGCGATCTGGCTCCCGGCAGCATCCTGCGCGAAAGTGAACTGGCACGCGCCTTCGGAACCAGCGCCGCCGCCGTACACGAGTTCATGATAGATTTCGCCCGCTACGGTCTGATCGAGAAAAAACCGAACCGGCACTGGGTTCTGCGCGGCTTCACTCGCAGTTACGCCATAGAATTGTTCGACGTGCGCGAGATGTTCGAGCTTCGTGCACTGGAGCGGTTTGCAAGCGCAGCGCCCGGCAGCCCCGCCCATCTGGCGCTTCTGGAACTGAAGCAGGAGCATATCGAGCTATCCGCCGATACCGAGCGTCGCTACCTGCGGTTTCCGCGCCTCGACGATCGCTTTCACCGGGTGTTTCTCGGCGAGCTCGGAAACCGGTTCGCCGATGATTTCCACCAGATCGTCCGCATGATCTTTCACTTCCACTATCGCTGGAACAAGGTCGACGAGGTTGAGCGCAACCTTGTCGCGGCGCAGGAACACCTTGCGGTGATCGAAGCGGTGGAACGGGGTGATATGAACGCTGCCGCCGAAGCGTTCAAGGCGCACCTCGACTCGGCGCGTCGCACGTTGCTCGCTTCGGTGCAGTGGGAGGAATGACATGAAACTGACGTGGTCCCCGTCCCACGTCAGCCCTGGTCAGGCGCTACAGTTCAACAACTGGCCCAAAACCCGCGATCAGCTCTGAATTCTGCAACAATACCGGGACGGTCGCATCATCAATGCCAGGGAAATTAGCAAGTTGTTTAGAATTGGCACGCCAAATGGGTGCAGGAATTTCCGGGAGCAGGCCATGTACCGCCAGGCTGAGGTTTCGTTCGGGAGCGATGGATCGGGCGATCTTTCCGGCGGTTGCCGCCGGGAGGAGGGCAACATTCTTGCAACCGTGCGCCGGGCGCTCGACCGCAGGGATGTGCTGCTGGCCTATCAGCCCGTTGTCGATGCGCGCCGGCCCGACCGGCCCGCGTTCTTCGAGGGGCTGTTGCGGGTGATCGACGATACGGGCCGGATCATTCCCGCCGGCCAGTTCATCGAGCCCTGCGAACGGTTGCCGATGGGCCGGATGCTCGATTGTCTGGCGCTCGAAAAGGGGCTTGAAGCGCTTTCGGCGGCGCCGGATCTCAGGCTTGCCATAAACCTTTCTCCACGGTCCATCGGTCATCCGCGCTGGCTGTCGACTCTCGAGGCGGGGCTGGCCGGCGCGCCGACAATCGCGGAGCGCCTGATTGTCGAGATCACCGAAAGCTCCCCCATCCTGCTGCCCGCCGAAACGCGCGCCTTCATGGCGGATCTGCGGCGGCGGGGGATCAGTTTCGCGCTCGATGATTTCGGGGCGGGCCATGCCTCGTTCCTTCATCTCAGCAGGTTCGAGTTCGACTTCCTGAAGATAACGGGAGAACTGACGACCGGCATCCACCGCAACCGCACCAACCAGGTTCTGGTGCAGGCGCTGGTCTCGGTTGCCGGACAGTTCGAGATGATGACCGTTGCCGAAGCCGTCGAGGAAGCCGAAGAGGCGCGCTGTCTGTCCGGAATTGGCATAGATTGTCTTCAGGGCTACCATTTTGGTATGCCGACGATCCGCCCGCAGTGGAGCGATTGTCCCGCGGCGATGCGGAACGCGGGCTGACAACACCTTCGGGTTTGCGACCATCGGGTTTTGCCTGCGCCAGGCTGGAGGCCCGAACCCGTCCGCCGGACGGGGCTTTGTCCGGCGGACCCCGGGGAACCTTCCCCTTGCAAGCGCAAACCCCGCCCCCTAATCAGAACAGACATTTTTGGGCGCCGCGCGAACGGCCGCGATGGCCGGTGCGCCCAATGTGATCTGATGGAACCTGAACAGGAGTTACCATGACCAATGTCGTTATCGCCTCGGCTGGCCGGACCGCCGTCGGCAGTTTTCTCGGGTCATTTGCCAACACGCCTGCATCTGACCTGGGCGCCACGGTGCTGAAGGCGGTTGTCGAACGGGCGGGCGTCGATCCTTCGGAAGTGTCCGAGACCATTCTCGGCCAGGTGCTGACTGCTGCGCAGGGGCAAAATCCCGCCCGCCAGGCGCATATCAACGCCGGCTTCCCCAGGGAAAGCTCGGCCTGGTCGCTCAATCAGGTGTGCGGCTCTGGCCTGCGCGCGGTGGCGCTGGCGGCGCAGAACATCATGCTCGGCGATGCGTCGATCGTCGCCGCAGGCGGGCAGGAGAACATGTCGCTCAGCCCGCATGGGGCCAACCTGCGGCAGGGTCACAAGATGGGCGACATGAAGTTCGTCGACACGATGATCCGCGACGGGCTGTGGGACGCCTTCAACAACTACCACATGGGGCAGACCGCCGAGAACGTCGCCGCGCAGTGGGAGATCAGCCGCGACATGCAGGACGAATTCGCCGTCGCCTCGCAGAACAAGGCCGAGGCGGCCCAGAAGGCGGGCAGGTTCGCCGACGAGATCGTTCCCTTCACTGTCCGGACCCGCAAGGGCGACATCGTGATCGACCGCGACGAGTATATCCGCCTGGGCGCGACGATCGAGGCGATGCAGAAGCTTCGCCCGGCCTTCACCAGGGACGGCACGGTGACGGCGGGCAATGCCAGCGGCATCAACGACGGCGCGGCGGCGGTGCTGTGCATGAGCGCCGACGAGGCCGAGCGGCGCGGCATCGAGCCACTGGCCCGCATCGCCTCCTATGCCACCGCCGGGCTCGATCCGTCGATCATGGGTGTCGGCCCGATCTATGCGTCGCGCAAGGCGCTCGACAAGGCGGGCTGGACGGTCGCCGATCTCGATCTGGTCGAGGCCAACGAGGCTTTCGCCGCCCAGGCCTGCGCGGTCAACAAGGACATGGGCTGGGATCCGGCAATCGTCAACGTGAACGGCGGCGCCATCGCCATCGGCCATCCGATCGGCGCTTCGGGTGCACGTATCCTGAACACGCTTCTTTTCGAGATGAAGCGCCGGAACGCCCGGCGCGGGCTTGCCACGCTGTGCATCGGCGGCGGCATGGGGGTTGCCCTCTGTCTTGAACGCCCCTAAGACCGGAAGGGGCCGGCACAACGCGGGGCGCCTGACCGGCGCCCCTTTTTTCGGAGAAACAAACAACAGGCTTGATGCGGCGCGCCATCCGCGCAAGATTGTTGCGCAGGGAGCGGCAGCAAACGTAGCGGAGTTGCCGGAGGCCCGGGCAAAGCTGGAGGGATACCATGGCAAGAGTTGCAATTGTTACCGGGGGAACCCGCGGGATCGGGGCCGCAATTTCGAAGGAACTGAAAGCGGCTGGTTTCGAAGTCGCCGCGAACTACGCCGGAAACGACGAAGCGGCGGCCAAATTCTCCGAGGAAACCGGCATCAAGACCTACAAATGGTCGGTTGCCGACTACGACGCCTGCGTGAACGGCATAAAGCTGGTCGAGGACGACCTCGGCCCGGTCGACGTTCTGGTCAACAATGCCGGGATCACTCGCGATGCCATGTTCCACCGCATGCGGCCGGATCAGTGGAACGATGTGATCAACACCAATCTCAACGGCATGTTCAACATGACGCACCCGGTCTATCCCGGCATGCGCGAGCGCAAGTGGGGCCGAATCATCAACATCAGTTCCGTCAACGGCCAGAAGGGGCAGGCCGGGCAGACGAACTATTCGGCGTCCAAGGCAGGGGATATCGGCTTTACCCGGGCGCTGGCGCAGGAATGCGCGCGCGTCGGCGTTACCGTGAACGCCATCTGTCCGGGCTATATCGCAACCGAGATGGTTCGCGCGATCGACGAGAAGGTGTTGAACGAACGGATCATTCCGCAGATCCCGGTGGGCCGCCTTGGTGAGCCCGAAGAGGTCGCACGCTGTGTGCTCTTTCTTGCTTCGGAAGACGCCGGGTTCATCACCGGTGCGACGATCTCGGCCAACGGCGGCCAGTTCTTCAGCTGACCGGACCGCGCCACTCGCCGGGGTTTCCGGACTGTCGCCCCCGCCGCACCTGTCGGCGGGGGCTTTGCGTAATCACCCGTCGGCGGGAAAGACCTGCGGCGACGGGCGCCACCGTCGGGCACCGACCTGCGGCGGGTGACTGGTACGCAATGGCCGGGCAAGCCACGCCAGGAACCCGGTGAAGGCGCGGGCGCGCTCCAGATGCGCCATCCCGATGGCGGCGCGCGTTGCTGTCCGTGTTGTGGCTTCGAACATTCCGGGTATCTCCGAAATCAATAATTACTTGATCAAATCCAGTATTACTGAGAGATTTGACCAGTACAAACGAGATATTTACGAAAGCCGATCAAGAAAATTTTGATGTCAAACAACCGCCCTCCACCCCTGACCGCCCTGCGCGCCTTCGAGGCGGCCGCGCGGCACATGTCGTTCGCCAAGGCTGCGGAAGAGCTGCATGTAACGCCGGCGGCGCTGTCGTTTCAGATCAAGTCGCTCGAGGAGCATCTGGGGCAGCCGGTGTTTCGCCGGCTGAATCGGACAGTGGAACTGACCG
>NZ_JBKEAE010000120.1:0-9290 GCF_047971885.1 Tropicimonas sp.
AGGAATACTGGGGCGTCAAGACCATGGCCTACAAGATCAACAAGAACCGCAAGGGCCATTACGTCTTCCTCAAGACGGACGCGCCGGCCCCCGCCGTTCAGGAGATGGAGCGCCTGATGCGCCTGCACGACGACGTGATGCGCGTGCTGACCATTCGCGTCGACGCACATGGCGAAGGCCCCTCCGCCCAGATGCAGAAGCGCGACGATCGCGACGATCGCCGTCGCAACCGCTGATCCCACCCCGAGAAAAGGAGCATAACCAATGGCTGCAAGACCGTTTTTCCGCCGCCGCAAGGTCTGCCCGTTCTCCGGTGAGAACGCGCCCCAGATCGACTACAAGGACACCCGCCTGCTTCAGCGCTACATTTCCGAGCGCGGCAAGATCGTGCCCTCCCGTATCACCGCCGTTTCGGCCAAGAAGCAGCGCGAACTGGCCCGCGCCATCAAGCGCGCCCGCTTCCTCGCCCTGCTGCCCTATGCCGTGAAGTAAGGAGAAGCCCGATGGACGTTATCCTTCTGGAACGCGTGGCCAAGCTCGGCCAGATGGGCGAGGTCGTCACCGTCAGGGACGGCTATGCCCGCAACTTCCTGCTGCCGCAGGGCAAGGCGCTGCGCGCGAACGATACCAACAAGGCCCGTTTCGACGCGGAACGCGCCCAACTCGAAGCCCGCAACCTCGAAACGAAGAAAGAGGCCGAATCGCTGGCCGAAAAGCTCGACGGCCAGCAGTTCGTGGTGATTCGCTCGGCGTCGGACGCCGGCGCGCTCTACGGATCGGTTACCCCGCGCGATGCCGCCGACGCGGCAACCGCGGGCGGCTTCTCGGTCGACAGGAAGCAGGTCGCGCTCGCCCGGCCGATCAAGGATCTTGGCCTGCACGATGTGCATGTGATCCTCCACCCCGAGGTCGAGGCTTCTATCATCCTCAACGTCGCCCGTTCGACCGAGGAGGCCGAACTGCAGGCCTCGGGCAAGACGATCCAGGAACTGGCCGCCGAGGAAGAAGCCGCCAGCGAATTCGAGATTGCCGAGCTTTTCGACGACATCGGCAGTGCCGCCGACGACGACGTAGACCTGCGCGGCGCCACCGCCGAAGAAGCCCCGCAGGACCCGATCGAAGACTGATCTTCCGACCTCCCGAGAGCTTCGCGGGCCGCCAGATCTGGCGGCCCGCTTCGTTTGATCCGCCTGTAATGGCCGTATCCGTCACCGGATGACGGTCTTGCCCGAGTGAGCAAGGCACCCGGGCGCGGCGCAAGCCCGAAGGCCGCCGGTGTCAACCGGTCTGGTTCAGACGCCGCAGCAGGCTCGACGTGTCCCAGCGTCCGCCGCCGATCTTCTGCACGTCCTTGTAGAACTGGTCGACCAGCGCCGTGACCGGCAGGCTGGCACCCTTCTCGTCGGCGGCATCGAGGCAGATGCGCAGGTCCTTGCGCATCCAGTCCACCGCGAACCCGTGGTCGTACTGATCGTCCAGCATCGTCTGATAGCGGTTCGCCATCTGCCACGAACCCGCCGCGCCGCCGCCGATGACCTCGATCACCGCCGCCGGGTCGAGCCCGGCCTTCTGCGCGAAGTGGAGACCTTCGGACAGCGCCTGCACCAGACCGGCGATGCAGATCTGATTGACCATCTTGCAAAGCTGCCCCGAGCCGCTTTCGCCCAGCCGGCGGCAGAGCTTGGAATAGGCGGTAATGACCGGCTCGGCGCGCGCATAGGCTCCCTCGTCGCCACCGCACATGATCACAAGCTGCCCGCGCTCGGCCCCCGCCTGCCCGCCCGATACCGGTGCGTCGATAAAGGAAATCCAGTTTTCGTCGGCTGCGGCGTACATCTCGCGCGTCACGCCGGCCGAAACGGTCGTGTGATCGACAAAGACCGCGCCCTCCTTCATCGCGGCGAAGGCCCCGTTCTCGCCGATGCAGACCTGACGCAGGTCGTCGTCGTTGCCGACGCAGGACATCACGAAATCCTGATCCGCCGCCGCCTCGGCCGGGGTGTGGGCCATCCAGCCGCCATAGGCGGCGATCCAGGCCTTCGCTCTGGACTCGGTCCGGTTATAGACCGTCACCTCGTGCCCGGCCTGCACAAGATGCCCCGCCATCGGCGCGCCCATCACGCCGAGCCCCAGAAACGCAACCTTCGCCATTACTTTCCCCCTCCCGGGACTTGATCTACCGTTGTTTCAGACCTACCCGACCCCGGGAGCGGGTCAACTGAAAGAGGAAGCATGGAACGCGTTTTCCGCTGGACGCTGCGGCTGTTCATCCTTGTCGCGGTCATGGCCGGGCTGGCGGCGGCGCTGGTCTATTACTTCGCGTCCCGCTCGCTGCCCGACTACAACGCCGGCTATACGCTCGACGGAATCGCCGCGCCGGTCGAGATCGTGCGCGACAATGCCGACGTGCCGCACATCTTCGGCGAGACCGACGAAGATGTCCTTTTCGGCCTCGGATTCGCCCACGCGCAGGACCGTCTGTGGCAGATGACCCTGATGCGGCGGACCGCGCAGGGCCGCCTGTCGGAATATTTCGGCCAGAGGACCGCCAGAACCGACGAATTCATGCGCCGGCTCGATCTCTACCGGCTCGCCCATGCCTCGGTCGCGGCGCAGGACGCCGGGGCGATTGCCCTGCTCGAAGCCTATTCGCGGGGCGTGAACGCCTGGATTCGCACCGTGAACGAGAATGCGCTGGGGCGCGGCGCGCCGGAGTTCTTCATCTTTCCGCCGGAAATCGCGCCGTGGGAGCCAGCCGATTCCATCGCCCTGCTCAAGCTGATGGCCCTGCGGCTCGACCAGCAGATGTCGGACGAGATATTGCGGGCGCGCGCGGCCCTCGTTCTGTCGCCCGAACGGCTGGCCGACCTGCTGCCGGATGCGCCGCGAACGGCCGCCGGCGTACCGATGCCCGATTTCAGCGCCGTTGCCCCGGACCCGGGCGACCGCGCCGGCGCAGCCGGCTACAGCACGCCCGGGCCCGATTTCTTCCCCGTTCCGTCGCCGGCCCTGGGCGGGGCGTCGAACGCATGGGCCGCGACGCGCGAACGCTCGGCGGCGGGCGGCGCGCTTCTGGCGAACGATCCCCACCTTCGGCTATCGGCACCGACGATCTGGTACCTGGCGCGTCTGGAGCTTTCGACCGGCGGCGTGATCGGCGCCACGATCCCGGGCATTCCCGGCATCCTGTCGGGCCGCTCGCAAGACCTCGGCTGGGGGCTGACCTATTCCTACGCCGACACACAGGACCTGCATATCGAGGAACTGAACCCCGCCGATACGGAAGAATACCGCACTCCCGGCGGCTGGGCGCCGTTCAGGACCGAACGCTCGATCATCCGGGTCAAGGATGCCCCCCCCGTCACCGTCACCCTGCGCTGGAGCGAAAACGGCCCGGTCATACCCGGAAGCCACATGGACCTCGCCGCAATCACGCCGCCCGGCCATGTGGTCTCGCTCGCATGGACGGCGCTCGACCCGGCGGACAGGTCGATATCGGCGGTGCTGCGCCTGCTGCGTGCGCAATCGGCCGACGAGGCAATTGAAGCCGGGCGGAACTATATCGCGCCGGCGATCAACCTGATGCTCGCCGACCGCGACGGTATCGCTCTGCAGGTCATCGGCGCGATACCCGACCGCGACCCGCGGCACTACAGCCAGGGGCGCATCCCGTCGCTCGGCTGGCAGGTCGAGAACCGCTGGCGCGGCCGGCAGCCCTACGAGAACAACCCCCGCGTCGTCGATCCCGCGTCGGGCGTTCTGGGCAATACCAACAACCCGACCACCCGGCGTGCGTTTCCCGACAACGTGAGCTTCGTCTGGGGCGACAGCGTGCGCATCCTGCGCCTGCAAAAGCTGATGGAGGAACGCGAGGTCCACACCCGCGAAAGCTTCATCGCCGCCCAGCTCGATACCGTTTCCACCGCTGCGCGGTCGCTTCTGCCGCTGATCGCCCGCGACCTGTGGTTCACCGGCGAGGCTGCGGCCGAGGGAACCCCCGACCGGCAGCGGCAGCGGGCACTGGAACTGCTCGCCAACTGGAACGGCGAGATGACCGAACATCAGCCCGAACCGCTGATCTATGCCGCCTGGATGCGCCAGCTTCAGCACAAGCTGATCCTCGACGATATCGGCCCGCTCTCCGATTCCTTTACCCATCCCGATCCGGTTTTCCTCGAACGTGTGTTCCGCAACATCGACGGCGCCGGGGCGTGGTGCGACATCCGCCAGACGACGATGGAGGAGACCTGTACCGACACGGCGAGGATCGCGCTCGACGAGGCGCTGATCTGGATCGGCGAGCGATATGGAACCGCGCTGGAAAGCCTGCGCTGGGGCGATGCGCATCCCGCGCAGCACAGGCACGAGGTGCTGGGCGAGGTGCCGGTGCTCAGGTGGTTCGTCAATATCGAACAATCGACCAGCGGCGGCGACAATACCCTGCAACGGGGGCTGACCAGCGGCAGCGACCCGATGCCCTTTGCCAATGTGCATGCCGCAGGCTACCGCGGGGTCTACGATTTCGCCGATCCCGATGCCTCGGTCTTCATTACCGCCACCGGCCAGTCGGGTCATCCGCTCAGCAGCCATTACGACGATCTGGGAGAGTTGTGGCGGCAGGGCGAATACATCCCGATGACCCTCGACCCGGAGCTTGCCCGCGCCGGCGCGGTGGGGATCACCCACCTGACGCCGCGCGAGACGACCCCGCCGGACTGAGCGAACCCGCACGGATACGGTGTCGAACTCCATCGCGACCGCCCGAAGAGTGGTGGTTCGGGCTATTCGAGCGCAGGACCGACGATCGGCTTGTGCAACGCGCTCAGCGGGTCGAATGACGGACTGCCCGCGCGGGCCGGCATTCGCTGCCGCTCTCACGCAACATCGCGAGAGATTCGGTTACCGCCCTGACCCTCCGGTCGCGTTGCGGGCACGGGGGCAGCCGGCGAACTGGTCGCGCAGGGGGCTGTCGGGGTCGATGTCCTTGTTGCAGACGACGCATTTGTCAGCGCCGGCGATGGCGTTCAGCCCGCCGCAACTGCCCTTGATGCGCATCCGCTGGCCCACCAGCACCACACCGATGGCCATCGCTCCCATGACAACGGCCAGCACCACGAAGGTCAGGATGAATGTCGACATCTCGGATCGCCCCCTGTTCAGGCCGGCAGGTTAGCGTGCATCGCGCAGCTTTTCAAACGCGCGGCTCGCCTTCTTGACATAGGTCTCCTCCGCCCCTTCGGCGCGCGAGATGAAATAGACGGCAAGCCCGTTGGCCTCGGCCGCCTTCATGCCTGCCTCCTCGCCCATCACGATCATCGCCGTTGCCAGCGCATCGGCCATCATGCCGTCCTCGGCGAGCACGGTAACCGATGTCGTGCGGTGAGTGATCGGGCGGCCGGTCGTCGGGTCGATCAGGTGCGAATAGCGTACCCCGTCCTGCTCGAAGAAATTGCGGTAATCGCCCGAGGTCGCCATGCCGAGGTCGCCGACCGGCAGCACCATCTCGACCGACCGGCTGCCGGTTTCCGACGTTTCGATGCCGATCTTCCATGTCTCGCCCGCCTCGTTCCGGCCGGCGGCGACCAGATCGCCACCGATCTCGACCAGGTAGTTCTCGACCCCCAGTTCCCTGAGCGCCCCGGCCACCGCATCGTTGCCATAGCCCTTGGCAATGGCCGAAAGATTGACCGAGACCAACGGGTCGCGCTTGGCCAGGGTGCCGCCGTCGAGGCTCAACAACTCCGCCTGCCCCACATGTTCCAGCGCCGCCGAGATCTCGGCATCGGCCGGTACCGGCTCGCCCGGCTGTTTCGGGCCGAAACCCCACAATTCGATCAGCGGCGACAGCGTGACGTCGAACTTGCCGCCCGAAATCGCGTTTACCCTGCCGGCAGCCGCCATCACATGGGCGAACTCCGGCGAGATATCGACCGGCTCCGTTGTCCGCGCGGCGTTGAAGAGCGAAACCTCGGAGTTCGGGTCCCAGTTCGACATGCTGGCGTTGACCGCCGCCAGAGCCTCCTCAACCGCCGCGCCGATCTGTTCTTCGCCCAGATCGCCCGGCACGCCCACCGCCGTGACATGATAGGTGGTGCCCATGGTTTCGCCTGAAAGCCTGACGGTGGCGCCCTCGTCCTCGCCGAAGCAGGCCGACAGAAGAAGCGGCGCGGCCAGGGCTGTGGCTCGATACATCATGCGCATGACGGGTATCCCTGCTGTCCGGTCGCTGCGGTCTCTCATTTCGGTTGCGGCCTGTCAACGCGCGGCAAAACGAGGCAACGGCCGCCTGCGCCTTTTCCCCACAGCTTATTGTGCAACCCTCGATGCGCCGATAAGGATGGACGGAACGGAAACGTATGCCGGTGCATACAGCGACCCGCCCGCCGGGTACGCCGGCAGCGGCAGGACGCGACGAACGACAACAGGAACGGAACGCAGCGACCCAGATGCCCGAGTTTGCCTTGAAAAAGGGATTGGACCTGCCGATCAGCGGGGAACCCGACCAGACAATCCACGACGGACCGAAGATCGCCACGGTCGCCGTGATGGGGGCCGATCATATCGGCCTGAAACCACGGATGCTGGTCGCCGAAGGCGATGGTGTCGAACGCGGCACGCCGCTTTTCGCGCACAAGGATTCGCCCGACGTGCTCTTTGTTTCGCCGGTCAGGGGGCGTGTCCGGGCCATCAATCGCGGCGCACGGCGGGTTCTGCAAAGCGTGGTGATCGAGGTTGCCGATCCGTTCGACCGCGGAACGGATTTCGGCCTGCTCGATGCGCAGGCCGGTGCGGATGAAATCGCGGCGCAGCTCTGCCGGGCGGGCCTGTGGCCGGCCTTCAGGACGCGGCCCTATTCGAAAATCCCCGCCGCCGACACCCGCCCCGCCGCCATCTACGTAACGGCGATGGAGAGCGAACCGCTCGCCCCCGACGCGGCGCTGGTCATCGCCGAAGCACCCGATGCCTTCGAGGCCGGGCTGGCGGCGATCGCCAGGCTGAGCACGGGCAGGACCTGGCTCTGCCACGCGACCGGCGCGTCGGTTCCGGGCGGCTCGGTCGAAGGGGTCGAGGTCGCGACCTTCTCGGGCCCGCACCCTGCGGGGCTTGCCGGCACCCACATGCATTTTCTGGAACCGCCCAGTGCCAGCAGAACGGTGTGGACGATCTCCTATCAGGATGTGATCGCCATCGGGCGGCTGTTGACAACCGGGTTTCTCGACCCGACCGTCATCGTCTCGCTCGCCGGGCCGCGCGCCCTGCGGCCCCGGCTTCTGCGCACGATGCTCGGCGCCAATATCGCCGACCTGACCGAGGACGAGATCGCCGGCGACGAGCCGCTGCGGGTGATCTCCGGTTCGGTGCTGAGCGGGCGGATCGCCGATGGCGCCTTCGATTTCCTCGGCCGCCATCACCGCCAGGTGACGATGATCACCGAGGACCGGAAGCAGGTGTTTCTGGGCTGGCTGCGCCCGCGCCCGGACCAGCATGCGGTGATGCCGATCCTTGCCTCGGCGCTGAACCGCCTCGGGAAGTTTCCCATGGGCTCCAACCTCAACGGCGCACGGCGGGCGATGGTGCCCACCGGCGTCTTCGAGGAACTGATGCCGCAGGATCTGCTGCCCACACAGCTTCTGCGGGCGCTTCTGGTCATGGATACCGATGTTGCCCAGACGCTCGGCGCGCTGGAACTGGACGAGGAGGACGTGGCGCTTTTCACCTATGCCTGCCCGGCCAAGTACGAATACGCGATCGCCCTGCGCGACAGTCTGACCAAGATCGAGAAGGAGGGCTGAAGCCGTGGGTCTGCGATCATATCTCGACCGAATCGAGCCCGGGTTCAAGCCGGGCGGCAAGTACCACAAGTACCACTCGATGTACGAGATGGTCGAAAGCGTGCTCTACACGCAAAAGTCGGTGACCACTGCCGCGCCCCATGCGCGCACCTTTACCGACATGAAGCGGATCATGACCTATGTGGTCATTGCGACGATCCCCTGCATCCTCTGGGGCCTTTACAATACCGGATTTCAGGCCAACACGGCGCTCGCCGCGATGGGTGAACCGGCAATGCAGGGCTGGCGGATCGGGCTGATGCAGATACTCGGCGGTTTCGGGCTGAACCCGGCAAACCCGATCGCCTGCCTGTTCCACGGGCTGCTGTGGTTCCTGCCGATCTATATCGTCACGCTTGTCGTCGGCGGGATATGGGAGGTGGTCTTCGCGCTGGTGCGCGGCCACGAGGTCAACGAGGGCTTTCTCGTCACCTCGATGCTCTACGTGCTGATCCTGCCCGCCTCCATCCCGCTCTGGCAGGTGGCGCTTGGCATCTCGTTCGGGGTGGTGATCGGCAAGGAGGTCTTTGGCGGCACCGGCAAGAACTTTCTCAACCCGGCGCTGGTAGGGCGCGCGTTCCTGTATTTCGCCTATCCCGCCCAGATGTCGGGCGACAGCGTCTGGACCCCGGTCGACGGCTTTTCCGGCGCAACCGCCCTGGCCGTGACCGCCAGGGATGGCGTGCCCGGCCTCGCCGGAACCGGCATCACCTTTGCCGATGCGTTCTGGGGCACCATTCAGGGCTCGATCGGCGAAACATCGGCCATCGCCTGCGCCATCGGGCTGATCTTCCTGCTCGTCACCCGCATCGCCAACTGGCGCCTCGTGGTCGGCTGCATCGCCGGCACGGCGGGTTTCAGCCTGCTGCTGAACCTGATCGGCTCCGATACCAACCCGATGTTCGCCATGCCCTTTTGGTGGCACATGGTGCTGGGCGGCTGGGCCTTCGGGCTGGCCTTCATGGTGACCGAACCGGTTTCGGCCAGCCATACCAACGTGGGCCGCTACTGGTACGGCGCACTGGTGGGCTTCATGGTGGTGATGATCCGGGTCCTGAACCCCGCCTTTCCCGAAGGCATGATGCTCGCCATCCTTTTCGCCAACATCTTCGCCCCGCTCATCGACTGGTTCGTGGTGCGGGCCAACATCGCTCGGAGGGCAAAGCGCAATGCCTGAGAACGACCCCGCAAACGGCGGCGGATTTGTCGCCCGCTGGAAGGCGCTGCCGGTGGATTCGGTGCAGAAGACAGTGGTCGTCGCCGTCACGCTCTGCCTGTTCTGCTCGATGATCGTCAGCGCGGCGGCGGTGAGCCTGCGCCCGCAGCAGGAGGCGAACAAGCTGCGCGACAAGCAGGTCAACATCCTCCAGGTCGCCGGGCGCTACGAGCCGGGAACCGATGTGACCGAAGCCTTTGCCGCCTTCGAGCCGCGCGTGGTCGACCTTGCCGCCGGCATCT
>NZ_JBKEAE010000138.1:0-19057 GCF_047971885.1 Tropicimonas sp.
GCGAGCCAGAGATTGCCGGCAGTAACCCAGAAGGGTTGCGCCATCTCGGCGGCGAGCGCCACCGCCTCCTCCAGCGCCGCGCGATACCCGACCTCCGACAGCGCATAAGTAAAGGCGCCACGGCTGTAGATGCGGATATAGGGCGCGAGATAGGGCAGGTCGAGGAACGTCTCGTGCTCCAGCGCCGCCTGCAGCGCGGCTTCCCAGCCCGGAAGATCGCCGGCGATATAGCGGCCATGGACCTGAAACAGCAGTGCAAGCTCAAGGCTGTCCTGCGAATAGGAAATCGCCTGCCTGCGGTGCAGGTAGGGCAGGTAGAGCCGCTTTACCCGGGTGACCATCTCCTCCTGAAGGTCGAACTGCCCCTGATTGCAGGCAAGAACCGAGCGTGCCGAGGCAGCCAGCACCTCGAGCGTGGGCTCGTCGCGGGCAAGATCCTCCATGCGCTGATTGAGATGTTCGGTACGGCCGGTTTCCCCCGCCACCATGTAATGCGCCCAGATGCCCCAGGCGATCCGGAACTCGTTTTCACCGCGCCGGACACCGGCAAGACACAGTTCCAGCGCCCGCCCGTAGGCCTCGGCGACGCTGGCGTCGCCAAACCCGCGATGCTGAACCAGCGCGAGGCCGAGCGAGAACTTGACCAGCATTTCGAGCCCGTCGCGCGCCGCATCCGTCGCCGGCAACTCGCCAAGGCCACTTTCGGCCCATTCGAGCAGGCGCACAGCCTCGGCCAGTTCGCCGCGGGTCATTGCCGCCTGCGCGGCCTCGACCAGCTTCGGAATGGCGGCGGCGTGATCGCCGGCCCCCATCAGATGCCGCGCGGCCGCGACCGGCGATGCCTCCAGCCGCTCCGGCGCGACGGCGCTGTAGGCGTCGAGCGCCCTGCGGTGCAGTTCCAGCCGTTGCGAATTGAGCAGCACCCGCATCGCCGCGTCGCGGATCAGCGCGTGATCGAAGGCGACCGCGCCGTTTCCGCCCGGGGTCAGGATGCCGCGCCGCACAAGCTGGGCAATCTGGCCCGAAACCTCGGCCGTGTCCTTGCCGACCATGGCGGCCAGTACGTCGATATCGACCTCCGCGCCGAGAACCGCCGCAGCATCGACCAGCGCGCGCGTATCGCCCAGATGGTCGAATCGTTCGAGCAGCGCCTCGATCATCGTCGTCGGTATGGTGGATGCCGGATCGCCGCCGGGGCGTTCGATGACCGCCTTGGTCATATGTTCGAGAAACAGCGGCACGCCGGCCGCCCGCGCCACGATCTGCGCCCGTACGGCGGGGGCGAGGATCCCCCCGGGGTCGAGAATTTCGACAATCCGGTGCGCGTGTTCGTTTTCCATGCGTTCCAGATCACGGCGAACCAGCCCCGGGCACCTGACCGCGATCCCCTCGGGGCGGCGTGTCATCAGCAGCATCAGCGGACTGCCGGCAAGCCGCCGGGGCAATTCGCCGAAGAAGCGGGCGCTTGCAGCGTCCAGCCAGTGCGCATCCTCCAGCAACAGCACCGTGGGCACATCCGAGACGGTCGCGCGCAATACCGCGACAAGCGCTTCGGCGACAAGTTCGTTGCGAACGACCGGCGCCGGCTGGCTCGCCTCCAGATCACACAGCAGCGCCAGCCCGCGTTCGGCGCCTTCCGGCGCCCATTCGGCCAGAAGCTCGCGCTGCGCCTCGCGGCTGGCGCCGGTGTCGAGCCCGGCGAGCGAACAGACGAACGGTCGGAAACAGGCAAAACTCTGATCGCGCCGGTGCGATTCGCAGGCCAGCGTCAGAACCGCGTTCTCGTCGATGGTTTCGGCAAGAAAGCTCTGCGCCAGCGCGGTCTTGCCGAAGCCGCCCGGCGCCCTGATCTCGGCGGCGGCCGTCCCGCCGCTGCGGACGGTCTCCCAGATCGCGCGCAGTTCGGACCGGTGCTCGTCGCGGCCGACAAAGGCATTCTGGCGCACACCGGATTCCGCACTGTTGACCAGCCAGACTTCGACCGGCTGGGCGAAACCGCGGATCGGGCGCGCGCCCAGCGGCAACAGCGTGACATCGGCGGCTTCGAGCCGCCGGCCGGTCTCGGACGAAACAGCGACCCGCCCCATTCCCGCCTCGGCCTGAAGCCGCGCCGCCAGGTTCACGGTACCGCCGATCGCCAGCGCCTCGGCGGCGTGTGTACCGGGGTTGGCATCGCCCACCACCATCCAGCCGGTGGCGACCCCGGCACTGGCCGAAAGCCGGCCCTTGCCCGGAACGCGGACGCGGCGCGTCCGCTCGACGATCTCGAGCGCCGCTGCTACCGCGGGAACCGCGCTGTTTTTCATCGTGTTGGGATAGCCGAAATAGGCGAGTACACCGTCACCCATGTATTTCGCCACAAACCCGCCGTGCCTGGTTGTCGCGTCCTGACAGATCTCGTGGTAGCGGGTGATGATCCCGAACATCGCCTCGTCGCCCACGGCGCCGGTCAGCGAGGTCGACCCGGCCAGATCGCAGAACAGCACCGTCATGTAACGCGAATGCGCCACACCCCGCTCGACCACCCGCGTTCCGCAGGACGAACAGAACCGGGCGCCGCGCACCAGGGCGGAACTGCACGCGGGGCACACTGCGGCGTTCATCTGTGTCGTTTCCTCAGCATATCCCTGAGTTCGAAGGACTGGAGTGGATTGTTGATCGTCGCATCGCTTGTAAGGAAGGCACCGCCGAAGGGCGATGCGCTGATCGGCGGCGCGGTGATTTGCCCCTCTGGCAGCCCGAGCGCATCCGACGAGATGCGAATCTCCATCTTCAGCGGCTGAAGAAGCGCCTGACCGAGTGAGAAATCATAGACGGAATACTGCCATTGCCCGATGCGATTGCGGGTAACCATCGCCATCTCGTAGGCCGGGCGGACGGCTTCGAACGGGGTGATCTGGTGGGCCAGAACCTCGGCACCCTCGCGTTCGAAGCTGCATGAGACGATCTCGCGGTCGGTTTTCGCGTCGCGTACGACATAGCTTGTCAGGTCGGCACAGATCGTCGCGCGCAGCTTCGGAAAGCCGTAACCCCAGATGCCGAGCAGGATCGGCGGCAGGCTGTCGAGGTAGAGCCGGGTCGGAACGATCAGCGGCGGCAGGTCCTGCAAACGCGGATCGGTGTGGCGCGCCCAGGGCACGGCACAGATGAACTCGCAATAGTTCCAGCCAAAGGGAAGCTGGTTCGGCCGGACGTTGCGCTGCCGGGCGAAGAGCAGGATCACCGGATGTTCTGCCGGGCCGGTCAGGGTCTGCGGGGCAGGTTCCAGCCCGGCGGGCAGCATCGCCGCCACATGATCGCGCGGGAACGGCAGGGTAACAGTCGCGCCGGTGGTCTGGGCCATGCCGTAGAGCGAACTCCACGGCCAGGGAGAATTCTGCGCCCGGATCGATTGCAGGACCGGCGCCATGGGCTTTTCGCTGCGGCTGTAATCGCAGGGCTCGCCCGGGACCGGATCGGCCTCCTCGCCCACGATGTCGACCGGCAGCCCGGCAAGCCCCGCCGCCGCCCGCAACCCCGACATGGCGGCGGCCTCGACACAGCCGGCGTTGATGCCGGTATAGGTCCAGTCGCCGGCCAGCCAGAGGTTGCCGAACCCCGATCGGTCGGCCCTGAGCCGGGCCGAGGTCGACCACGGCACGGACAGCACGTAGCGTTCGGTCGGTTCGTAATTGGCGCGGAAATACTGTGTCTCCCACATGCCCGCCGGCCCGGGCGGCTGCCGGCTGATCAGAGCGGCGTCATCGAACCCTCCCTTGCCATCGAATGCATCGGGCCAGATCCGCGCGCCGTGTTCGGCCATCCATTCCCTGGCATATTCCATCACCTGCGCCGTGGCGCGCGCCGGGAAACCCGCATCCGAATAGGGCGGGAAACGCACCGGATCCGGCAGCGGCCCGCAGAAATAGGCGATGGAGCCGGGCCTGTCTTCCGCCCCCCAGGCTTCGGCGGCGTCGAGGTGGGTCATGTCGGCCCAGGTATTCATCTCGTCGGCATAGGCGGTGAGGATCGAATCCCCATGCTCCCATCCAAGCGCGCGCGTCCCGGGCCGAAGCCACAGCTGCATCGCCTGGGTCGCCGCGGTCTCGACCTTGTCGACCATCCGTTTCCACGCCGGATCGGCGGCGATCAGTTCCTGCGCCACATCCGGCAGCCCGCCGAGCGATATGCCGAGGATCACCTCGTCAAAATCCACGCCCCGCCGCAGCGTCAGCGTCTCGACCGGTGTCCAGTCGGTCCAGGCGCTTTCGAGGTTCACGCCGCGCCGGCGAAGCTCCGCCCCCTCGACAAGCTGGTCGTAGAACGGTTCGCTCGGCCAGCAATCGAGATCGAGCGCAGGCGCACCGTCGTCCGACCGGTAGGGCACACGCACGAACGGGTCGTAGGCGCCGGATTTTACCGTCGCCTGACGGTCGACGACGATCCGCCCCACGGCCCTGCCATCATCGGCGAGTTGCAGCGCCCGCACCTTGTGGAAGAAACGGAATTTCACCCCGCGCGCATTCAGCGCCTTGTAATAGGGGGTGAAGATCGTATCGCCCATGCCGGCGCGCATCTTGAAGAAGATGGCGCCCTTGTAGGTGAAGAACAGCCGCATCGACCCCTTGATGAAGACGCCCGCCGCGATGGCGCGGTGGCTGGGGTCGGTGAGACCATGGCGATAGCCGAATGCGTAATCGTATACGGCGCGCACCAGCGGGCTGTTCACCACATCCGGCCGCGCCCCGTGGCGGGCGAGCCATTGCGAGATCTCCTCGCCGTCGATCGCGTCGAAACCGTGGCGGTAGACCCGATCCTCGATCATGCCGCGCAGCACCGTCGCGGCAAGCTCCAGCGCGACGAGGAACTGCCGGGTGCCGGCGTCCGGCGCGCCGCCGGACAATCTGCTTTGGCGGATATCCTGCTGTGCCCGTCTCGACAGGGCGGACAGCGCGTCATGGTCGGCCTGCACGAAGCCGGGCGGCGTCTCGGGCAGGCGATTCATCAACCTGTATATCCCGTCGACGGCCGAAATCCCGGCCGCTCCGGCGGTCAGGCCGGTTCGGTGTGCGACATGCGCGATCAATTCGGGCGAAAGCCCCCCGGACGGCTCCGCCGTCATGTCGGCTTCCGGCAGCGCGCCAACAAGAACCGGCGCATCGCCCCCGAAGGCGCCGCGCAGGAAATTGACCAGTTCGACCAGATAATCCCAGGGCGTCAGGAGAGTTCCGCCGCTGCCCGGCTCGGCCGGATTGCGCGCCACCTCCATCGGCCAGAACGACCAGCCATCGTTCATGTCGCCAAGCGCGATATTGCCGTGCGGGATGAAGGCCTCTTCGAAACTGCGAAACGTACCGTCGGCACCGGCGTCTTGCAACTCCGCCAGACAGGATTTCATCTGCGCGATGGCATTGTCGTAAAAGCCCGACCATACATGCAGCCCGTGCTCCTCGATGCGCGCGGCATCGGCGGCGCACCGGCCGCTCGCCCCCTTGCCGCCGAGCCGCCAGCCCATCTGATAGACCGTCACATCGTATTTCGCCCGTCCCTCCGGCGTGGCGGTCAGCGCAAACGCCGCCGTCATCGCGCCGACGCCCCCGCCGAGCACGGCCACCCGTATTTTCTCGTCACCCATCCCCGATGTCTCCCGGTTCCTGTTCGCATGTGGCAACCCGGAGGGTCCTGGCCCCGAACGACTCCCGCCTCGGGCCATGACAGTCCGTCATTACCTAAGGTTAGTGCATGTCACGAATCTCGCAACAGATTTATTTCATTGCCGGATTCCCGGATTCCCCCGCGTCTGTTCTGCGGCCTCCCTGCCGAGGGACGGGACACCCGGCAAATCAGGGCTGCTTTGGGGAAAACAACCTTTGCGCGGAAAGATCGGCATGCGCTGCTCCCACGGTTGTCATTCGGACAGCATCTGTCAATTACGCGTGATTACCCGCATGGTCGGGCGGAAATGAGCGATTCGCAGCCATGGAGACGAAGCGGATGAAGGAAATTTCCATCGGGAAGGTCACAATGGGCAACGTCCTGCCGCTGGCGGTGATCGCGGGGCCCTGCCAGCTCGAGTCGCTCGATCACGCGCTGATGATCGCAAGCACGATGGCTGCCGCCTGCGCCGAGGCCGGGCTCGGCTATGTCTTCAAGGCATCCTTCGACAAGGCAAACCGGACCTCGCTCTCGGGGCGTCGTGGACCGGGAATCGCGGCCGGCCTGGAAATGCTCGCCGAGGTGCGCGCCCGGGTGGGTTGCCCGGTGCTGACCGATGTGCACGCGCCCGGGCAATGCGCCCCCGCGGCCGAAGCGGTGGACATCCTGCAGATTCCCGCCTTTCTCTGCCGCCAGACCGACCTGCTGCTTGCCGCAGGCAAGACCGGCGCGGCGGTCAACGTGAAGAAGGGGCAGTTCCTCGCCCCGTGGGACATGGACAACGTTGTCGCCAAGGTCGCCTCGACCGGGAACGACCGCATCCTGCTGACCGAGCGTGGCACCTCCTTCGGCTACAACGCGCTGGTGACCGACATGCGCGCCCTGCCGCAGATGGAGCGTTCGGGCTATCCGGTGGTGATGGACGCAACACATGCCGTTCAACAGCCCGGGGGTCTTGGCGGGGCAAGCGGCGGACAGCGGGAATTCGCCCCCGTTCTGGCCCGCGCCGCGGTCGCCATAGGTGTTGCCGCGGTCTTCATCGAGACCCATGAAGACCCCGACTCCGCGCCCTCTGACGGGCCGAACATGATCCCGCTGGATCAGATGCCGGAACTGCTCGGGACGCTTGCGGCACTCGACCGGGTGGCGAAGTCCTCGCCAATCCGGATCTGATCGCCCAACCTTGCGAGGCAGGCCGATTTTTGCATCTGGGGGCTTGCGGAACACCGCACCTGCCAGTAAGACCGCTCCGCTGTTGGGGTGTAGCCAAGTGGTAAGGCAGCGGTTTTTGGTACCGTGTACCGTAGGTTCGAATCCTACCACCCCAGCCAGGCCTTCCCACCATTTCAAGACGCTGAAACTTGCCGCGCAATTGTCGCGTGTTTCCGGGGCCTTGGCGCCGACGGTATTCAGGTGAGGCGTGAACCAGAGCGCCAAACAGAGCAATTTCGGGCCGCAGTCTCTGTTTGCGATTCCGGCGGTACGAGTTTGGAGGAATCTGCGGGGGGCGGCGCTCAGAGCGAGGCGAACTGCTGGCGCTGTTCAGACCAGATCGCGGGGAAACCTGTCTTGATCAGATAGTCGCTTGTGATTCCTTCAGGCTGTTCGCCCTTCGCTATTGCATTCAGAACTTCCGGCGCCAGCGTCGCCAGATCATCCACCGCTTCGATTCCACTGATCTGGCGATACCCGGTCTGGTCTGAATTAGGCACTGATTCCCTTGTCCTGTCGTCATCCAATCCCCCTTACCCAGGTGCACTTGCATACCAATCCCCTACAAGATCGCGTTTCAGCTTTAATCCCGCGACGCAGGCGGCGATGACCTCAGCATCCTCGTGGGTCGAACTGTCCGGCTTGTACCGGCCGCCGTCGATGCGGCAGCCCAGCGCGGCGCGCTGCATCAGAACGTATTCGAAGCCATAGCCAGTGGCAGCAGACTTGCCTTGAGAATGTTGCGTTGATTGATGTCGTCCATCGTCATCGGTCTTTCCTGTTTTGTCATCGCGGAGTCGATCAACCCGGTTCAGGCAGGAGATGAGTTTTCCTGCCTGCCGCCGTCACCTCGTCGTCAGCCTCAAACACCGACAACTCAGTCTGCCATCAAGCTCGCGCAGAAATCGACAGTTTCGCGGCAACGCCGTGTCGCTCAATCCCGTGAATCCCGCCTGCGGCAGGAAGAGCGGCAGCAGGCTATGATCCACCTCCGACTATTCCTGCTCGGTAGGTTGTGCGTCAGCGACAGGTGCCTCCACACCCGAGAAGGCGAGCACCTGATCGGGCAGGCGCTGTCCCGTGATCTCGATGGCGGCGACATTGGCATTTAGTTCCTCGATCTCAGACGGCGTGAAGCTGATCTCCGTCGAGCCGATATTGTCGAGCATATGTGCCATCTGGGTCGTCCCGGGGATCGGCACGATCCATGGCTTCCGAGCCATCAGCCATGCCAGCGCGACCTGTGCCGGGCTTGCCTTTTTGCGTTCAGCCCAGTCCTTCACCAGATCAACCAAGGCCAGATTATTCGGCAGGTTCTCTGGCGCAAACCTGGATTCGATGGCCCGGATGTCACCGGGTGCGAACCGGGTGTTGGCATCAATGGCACCTGTGAGGAAGCCGACGCCAAGCGGGCTCCACGGCACAAAACCGATGCCCAGCTCTTCACAAAGAGGAATGACCTGATCCTCCGGGCCACGCCAGAGCATCGAGTATTCGTTCTGAACGGCGGTGACGGGGAGGGCCGCATGGGCGCGGCGAAGCGTGTCCAGTCCCATCTCCGAGAGGCCCCAGTTCAGCACCTTGCCTTCGTTCATCAGATCCTGAACAGCCCCGGCAACATCCTCGATCGGAACCTCGGGATCCACGCGGTGCTGATAAAGAAGATCAATGCGATCTGTCCGCAGTCGCTCAAGCATACCCTCGACGGCAAGCTTGATATGTTCGGGGCGACTGTTGAGGCCAGGCAGGCGTTCGCCAGTTTCGAGGTCGATGTTCCAACCGAATTTCGACGTGATAACGACCTGATCACGGAACGATTCGATGGCTTCACCGAGAATGCGCTCATCCTCGTGCGGACCATATGCTTCGGCGCAGTCGAAGAAGGTGACACCATTTTCGAAGGCTGTCCGGATGATGTTCAGCATCTCGGGCCGGTAGGGGATCGTCGTCTGATAGGTTCGGTGCATGTTCTGGACACCCAGACCAATGGCCGAGACCTCCAGATTGCCCAGCATCCGCGTTCCGCGTGCCGGGGTGGTGGCGGTTCCGGTCGAACCGGCTTCCTGAGCGTCGGCCGGCGTGACCAGCCCACCAGCAAGCAACGGCGCGGCTGCCAGGCCGCCAGTCGCTGCCAACAGGCCGCGGCGTCCGATCTTAGCCTTGTTTTCACGTTCCATGTTCGGGACTCCTCATGATTGCTTGATGGTGGGCATTACTGGCACATTCACGTCTCGGGGATCGCCATACCGTAATTTTCAAGCGTGATGCTCTCGGGTTCGGGGCCGCTGCGCTTGCCGGTGTCGAGCGCCCGGATGGCAGCCATCTGCTCGTCCAAAAGCTGGAAATCGAACAGGTCGAAGTTTTCCGCGATGCGGGTGGCCTTGGTCGATTTCGGAATGGCCGACCGCCCTTCCTGCAGGTGCCAACGGAGCATGACCTGAGCGGCGGATTTGCCATGTGTCCCGGCAATGTCGAGGATGACCGGATCCTCTAGCGTGCTGCGTTTGCCGTCGCCATAGAAGGTAATCCCGCCAATTGGCGACCAGGCTTGCGTCAGGATGCCGTGCTTTGCATTCAGCGCCTGAAGCTCGGACTGCTGAAAGTAGGGATGGACTTCGATCTGGTTTACGGCAGGCATGACCTTCGCAGCCTCCAGAAAACGCTCCATATGCTCGGGCATGAAATTGCTGATGCCGATGGCGCGCACACGCCCGTCATTCAGCAGCATTTCAAGGGCGCGATACGCCTCCAACGTGCGGTCGAACGCAGTCGGCAGGGGTTGATGGAGCAGCAACAGATCAATCTGTTCGACCCCAAGCTTACCCGCGCTTTTCTCGAAGCCATGCAGGGCCTCGTCATAGCCGTAGTCGCTGATCCAGATCTTGGTTTCGATGAAGATTTCATCTCGAGCGACGCCAGAGCGGCGAATTCCTTCGCCGACTTCCTTTTCATTGCCATAAGCGGCAGCAGTATCGATATGGCGGTAGCCGGTGGCGATGGCGGCCTCAACAGCGGCACTGGTTTCGTCCGGGGCGCTTTGAAACACGCCGAGCCCGAGTGCGGGCATGTCCACGCCATTGTTCAATTTGATGCTATTCGTGGCCATCGTTTTTCTCCTTCGGGTATGCCTGAAATTTAGGGGAGATGACCTCCGACGATTAGACGGTATAGTTGGCATGAACTTATGCACTGAAAGCAATAATGGATGCGCGAAAACATCAATGATCTGCTGGCCTTTGTCGTTGTCGCCAAGGATCAGAGCTTTACGCAGGCGGCCGCGCGATTGGGTGTGTCGCAATCGTCGCTGAGCCGCACGATCCGCAAGCTGGAGGAAAATCTGGGCGTCCGTTTGCTGACACGCACCACGCGCAGCGTATCGCCAACCGAGGCAGGCGAACGACTGTTGCAGAATGTGGGGCCGCGTCTGGACGAGATTGCGAATGAGCTTGAAGCCATCGGCGCACTTTCCGAAAAACCAGCCGGCACAGTGCGCATCAACTGCAGCGAATACGCCGCCGAAAGCGTGATCTGGCCGAAGCTATCCAAAGTTCTGCCAGACTATCCGGAGATCAGGCTGGAAATTTTTGTTGAACACAGCTTTACCGACATTGCGGCAGAAAGGTTCGACGCGGGTGTTCGGTTGGGTGAGAGCCTCGAAAAGGACATGATCGCCGTCCGCATTGCACCCGACGACCGGCTGATCGCGGTCGGGTCGCCGTCATATTTCCGGAAGCACATACCACCCGATGTGCCGCGGGATCTGACCGGACATAATTGCATCAACCTGCGCATGTCCACGCGCGGTGAGCTTTACGCCTGGGAGTTCGAGAAAGGCGGCAAGCCACTGAATGTGAAAGTTGACGGTCAACTTGTTTTCAACACGATCAACCCGATGATCGAGGCGGCGCTTTTGGGCTTTGGTATTGCCCTTGTCCCTGAATCCGCCGTTCAGGCTCAGCTCACCGACAGGACGCTGGTCCAAGTGCTGGATGACTGGTGCCAACCGTTTGCGGGCTTCCACCTCTATTACCCAAGCCGCAGGCAACAATCGCCAGCGTTCGAGATCGTCATGAACGCTCTAAGGCACAAAGGGTGAACTCGGAGGGGTATCACTTCGGCATAGAATTGCGAATAGTCCTCGCTAAAGCAGCAGCACGATCAGTTGCGGCGCAAAGATCCTCAGTCCCATCACCAGCGGATAGACGGTGGCATAGGCGATCGAAGCGGCGGAGGTCGTGCTTTGCGCGTTGGCGAAGGCGAGCGCCGGCGGATCGGTCATCGATCCGGCCAGCATGCCGCAGAGCGTCAGGTAGTTGAAGCGCAGGAAGATGCGCGCCACGAGGCCGACGGTCATCAGCGGAACGAGCGTTATCAGGATTCCGTAACCGACCCACGAGATCCCGTCACCGCGAAGCAGCGTATCGAGGAACTGGTCGCCCGCCTTGATCCCCACCACCGCGAGGAAAAGGACGATACCGAATTCGCGCAGCGCCGTGTTGGCGACGGGGGGCATCACCCACATGAACGGCCCCCAATGGCCCAGCCTGCCGAGAACGATCGCAACGATCAGCGGCCCGCCTGCCAGCCCCAGCTTGAGCGGCGCGGGCAGGCCGGGAATGGCGAGCGGAATGCTGCCCAGCAGGATGCCGAGCGCGATGCCGACGAACAATCCGGGGAAATCCACCTCGTCGAGCCGCTTCGACTGGTCGCCGAGGATGCCGCGTGCCTGGTTGACCGCGTCTTTCGTGCCGACCACGGTGACGATATCGCCGAATTCCAGCGTGGAATCGGCCTGAACCGGCAGTTCGAGTCCCGCCCGCATGATGCGCGAGATCGTCACCCCGTGCCCCTCTTCCAGACCGAGCGAACGCAGCTGGTGCCCGATGATCTTGTGTTCGGTCACCACGATGCGGGCCCAGGTAAGCTGGGTTCCCTTGGTCGTCAGTTCGGTGTCGGTTTCCTCGCCGAGGATGATCCGCATCGCCCTGAGCCGGTCGCGCGGCCCGACAAGGTGAAGCACATCCCCCACATGCACCACCGTATCCCGCCGTGGCAGGATCAGGTCGTCGCCCTTCTTCATCCGCGAGGCGACAACACCCGCATCGTAGAGATCGGGAACCTCGGAAAGCGCAAGACCGTCGAGGTTCTGGTTCCTGACGACGACGTTGATCGAGGGCAGCGCGCCGGCGCCCCGGCGAAGGTGCGACTCGTAGGCCTCGGCCTCGGCCTCGATATCGACCCGGGTCATGACCCGGACAAGAAGCATGGTCAGCAGGATGCCGCAGATGCCGAACGGATAGGCCACCGCATAGCCCAGCGACGGCTGGGCGACTGCGTCGGCGCCGGCCCCCACATCAGTCAGCGCCTGGGTTGCCGCGCCCAGCCCCGGCGTATTGGTCACCGCGCCCGACATGATTCCGACCAGTGCCGGCACCGGAACATCGAACGCAAAGTGGATCGCGACGGTCACCGCCACACCGAGCGCAACGATGCAGGCCGCCGCAACGTTCAGTTGCAGGCCGGATTTTCGCAGCGACGAGAAAAAGCCTGGCCCGACCTGGATACCGATGGTGAAGACAAAGAGGATCAGGCCGAATTCCCGGACGAATTCCATCATCTCGGCGCTGTAGTGCAGCCCGAGCCGGGACGAGATGTCGCCGAGCGCGATACCGGCGAAAAGCACTCCGCCGATACCAAGCCCCACCCCGCGGACATGTACGCGCCCGAACAGCAGACCGAGCGCGCCGGCGATCGAGACAGCTATCACGGTCAGCGCCACTTCGCTCAGATCAGGAAACAGCGACGTCATCTTTCTTTCCCCTGCCTTGCGACCGAAAGGAGGCGGCCCCAGGCGGCCGCATATGCGTGTCTCAATGAGCCTGCGGTCTCAACGCGTCAACAGCGCCCGCCGAAATCCTGCCTTGCGCGAAACGGCAGGGTCGCCATCGTCTGCCGGTCATCCGGATGTCCGGAAGTTTGCGCAAACACCCGGTATTCATGGTATTTTTCGCAAACTGTCCGGATAGCGGAATCGCCGTCACTCAAAGCGCTTTGGATTCTGCTGCGTCAATCGGCGACGGCGCCTTGCCCTATCGTGCGACGCTGAGCTCCGCCCGCAGACCGCCGAGCGCGGCGCTGCTGTCCAGCCGCAGCTTTCCCCCGTGCCGCCGCGCGATATCGCGCGCGATCGCCAGCCCCAGCCCGACACCCGACCCCTTGTCCTGATTGCGGGCCGTATCGAGCCGTGCAAACGGCTTGAGGGCCTCGTCGCGGCGGTCCTCCGGGATGCCGGGACCGTCATCCTCGACCGAGAAAACCACCAGTCGCGGTGTCGTCGAGACGGTGAGCCGTGCCCTTCTGCCATAGCGCAACGCGTTGCCGACAAGGTTGGTCAGGGCCCGTTCGACCGCCAGACCGCGCAAAATGACCGGATCCTCGCTTCCATCGCCCAGCACCACCTCGACCGCACAACCGCCCCGTGTGGCATCTTCCGCCACCTTCCGGGCTATATCCGCCGGGATCACCGATTCGGGATCGTCCAGTTGATCGGATCGGGCAAAATCGAGGAAGGCGCCGATCAGCCGCTCCATTTCGGAGACATCCCGCTCCATCTCGTCCACGTCCGGCCCCGGCGGTATCAGCGACAGCGAGAGTTTCAGCCGTGTCAGAGGCGTCCGCAGGTCGTGGCTTACCCCTGACAACATCATCGTTCTCTGTTCGATCTGGCGCTCGATCCTCGCCCGCATGTCGAGAAACGCCCGACCTGCGGCACGAACCTCCTGCGCACCCGATGGCCGATAGGGTGCGATCTGCCCCTTGCCAAAGGCCTCGGCCGCCCCGGCGAGGCGGGTAATCGGCCTGAGCTGGTTGCGCAGATAGAGATAGGCGATCGCGGTCATCAGCGCCGCGATTGCCAGCATCAGAACGACCAGTTGATGCGGATTCGACGCCGAGGCTCGGCGGCGGTCGACGCTCAGGCTGACAGGTCCGTGCCGGGTTTCGACCTCGACATCGACCCGACGGCTCGAGGTGAGCAGGTCCACCGAAAGAACCCCGTCAACTCCACCGCGCAGGGTGTCCATCACGATCCGTCCCGAGACATCATAGAATGCCCGCGCGTCGCCGGTTGCCGCCTCTGCTGCCGGCGCGACGGTGATTCCCATCGTCCGGGCGGTCTGCCGCACGGCCGCAAGACCGGCCGCCATGTCGGGGGCGGCGTTGATCTGACGGATCACCTCGCGAAATTCCAGCGATATCCCATGGGTCAGCTGTTGCGTCACATCCTCGAAATGCCGCTGGAAAAAGACCAGCGACACGGCGAGCACAAGTACCGCCACGGGCACGATCAGGATAAGCGCCGCACGGCCATAGAGGCTTCGCGGCATGGAACGTTTGATCCAGCGGAAATTCATGCAACAACGCTATCGTCCCCCGCCGGCAGGAGAAACAGGGAAATGAACGTCGGGATCGTTCAGATGGAACCGGGATTGCGCCGCCTCACTGCGGCAAATTCCTCGCCGATGACTTTCCGGGGCACCAACACCTACCTTCTGGGAAAGGGATCGGTGGCGGTGATCGACCCCGGCCCGGAGGACCCGGTCCATCTCGACGCGCTGCTTGGGGCAACGGCGGGGGGCGAGCGGATTAGCCATATCCTTGTCACCCATTCCCATCTCGATCATTCTCCGCTCGCCCGCGCCCTGGCCGCAATCGCCGATGCGCCGGTCCTCGCGTTCGGCACCCATACCGACGGCCGCTCGCCCCGGATGCGACAGCTTGCCCGGACAGGGCTGGCGGGGGGCGGCGAAGGGGCAGACACTGCTTTCGCGCCCGATCTGCGCCTTGAGGACGGCGCCATCGTTACCGGCGACGGCTGGACAGTCGAGGCGCTGCATACGCCTGGTCATACCGCGAACCACATGTGTTTCGCCTGGAACGGGGCGCTTTTCACCGGCGATCTGGTGATGGGATGGGCAAGCTCGATCATCTCGCCACCCGACGGGGATCTGACCGCCTTCATGACGTCCTGCAAAAGACTGGCCGGCCGTCGCGATCACATCCTTTATCCGGGCCACGGCGAGCCGGTAACCGACCCGGCCGGCCGTATCGCCTGGCTGATCGCCCACCGCCGCAGCCGCGAGCGCCAGATTCTCGCGGCACTCGGCGAGACGCCCGAGGACATCCCGACCCTGACCCGCAGGGTCTATTCCGACATCCCCCCGGCCCTTCTCGCCGCCGCCGAGCGCAACCTCCTCGCCCACCTGATCGACCTTTGCGAACGGGGCAAGGCCGCAGTCATCGGAGAACTCTCTTCGGAGAGCCTGTTTCGCGGCATCGAATGATCGGAGCCGCAATCACGAAAATCCCTCTGGACGCTCGTCAAGCGCATTGCTATACGCGCCCCCGTGTTCCGGCGTAGCTCAGCGGTAGAGCAGTTGACTGTTAATCAATTGGTCGTAGGTTCGATCCCTACCGCCGGAGCCAATCAACCACTTGGTTGTAAAGCAAAATTGGCGATCCTCCGGGATCGCCTTTTTTCGTTTTTGCAACGATGTTGCAACGCGGGCGCGGATCGAGCTTTCACCCTCGAAACTGGCTTGCGGGTTCACGGCAAGCACACGAGCGAGCCAAGCGCCGGAAACACGGGCTGTTTAAACACCCTTTGTTTTCAGAAACTTAGCTGTTGACCGCTGCGCCTAATCTATGGTAGGCAGGTGCTGTAGTCGCGGAGCAACGCCCGCGACTGCCTATCAACGGAGTTCCAGACATGACGAATTCTTCCGCGAAAGCGGTCGAACGAGGCGTGGGCTCCGCAGGTGGCAGGTGCTCCCCTCTATATTCACTCGCCACCGTGAAAGGGGTCTTCCATGACCGCCAAACTTACTGAGCTGGCTCTGAGTGTCGCGCTCGGCGACAATCCGAAACTCCTGAGCGTCTGCGGCCACAAGCGGCTGTCATTCCTCGGACAGCCAATCCCTCACAACATGATCGAGCAACTCGACGCAACTGCTCTGCACAATGCACTCAATGCGGCAAAACGAACTGCCGAAGACATGATGGCCGAATTGAATAAGCGCAGCGGATAAACTGCCTCACACACCTCCCATCGTAACGGCCCGCGACTTCACGGTCGCGGGCTTTCTGCCTGTCGGTTAGGCTGCTGATATGACTGACCACGTCGCACCCGAGCGCCGATCCTTCATCATGTCCAGGGTTGGGCAGAAGAACACAAAACCCGAGCTTGCCTTGCGGCAGGCTCTGCACCGTCTTGGCTACCGATACCGCCTCCATCGTCGCGACCTGCCCGGAAAGCCAGACATCGTGTTTCCGTCGCGTCGCAAGGTAATTTTTGTCCACGGGTGCTTCTGGCACGGTCACGGCTGCCGCTGGGGCCAGTTACCGAAGTCACGCCCCGAATACTGGCGACCGAAGATTGAAACAAACCGGGAACGTGATAAGAAGACCTTAACCGCACTGCGCGAGGCTGGCTGGGAACCGCTGGTGGTCTGGCAATGCGAATTACGTGATCCAGACACAGCGATCCAGCGCGTCGAGGCCTTCCTTCGGCACTAGGATTTGCTGGTCAAATCGCCAAGGCGTCGATATGTTGCGCGAAAACGGCAGGGAGCAAGCCATGGCACGACCGATTGGAGTCGATCTGTTTTCAGGCGCAGGCGGGATGAGTCTCGGCTTTGAACAAGCCGGATTCGACGTGGTCGCGTCGGTCGAGCTCGATCCGGTTCATGCAGCCGTCCACAAGTTCAATTTTCCGCAGTGTGCCGTTATTCCTCGTTCCGTCACCGACGTGACCGCCGCCGACGTGCGCGAGGCCGCGGGCATAGGCGACCGAAAGGTTGACGTAGTGTTCGGGGGTGCGCCCTGCCAAGGCTTCTCGTTGATTGGGCAACGCGCCCTCGACGATCCTCGCAACTCGCTTGTGAAGGACTTCGTTCGGCTCGTGAAGGACCTCGACGCGACCTATTTCGTGTTCGAGAACGTCAAGGGCCTGACGGTCGGCAAGCATCGGAAATTCCTGTTCGAGTTGATCGAAGAATTCGAAGCGTTGGGCTACGACGTGCAGAAGGATTGGCGCGTGCTGAACGCGGCCGACTATGGTGTGCCGCAGGACCGTCAGCGTTTGATCCTGATGGGTGCCAAGAAGGGCGCGACCGTTCCAGTCTACCCGACCGTCATATCGAAGCGCCCGACCTGCGAGGATGCACTAGGCGACCTGCCAGATGCCGAGGCGTTCGAGGAACTTCGCTCGTCCGACTGCGTCGAAACCGCCGCTTTCGGCGAACCGAGCAAATATGCCGAACCCTTGCGCGGTGTCGGAAACGACGCTTGGGGCTATGGGCATCCTCGCATCTGGGACAACGGCATCCTGACTTCGAGCGCCCGCACAGAGCATACCGACATTTCCCGGCGGCGCTTCCGCGCGACCGATCAGGGGCGAGTGGAGCCGATCTCGCGCTTTTTCAAGTTGCCTGCGGATGGGGTGTCGAACACGCTTCGCGCAGGCACGGATTCCGCCCGAGGGGCATTCACTAGCCCGCGCCCGATCCACTACGCCTATGCGCGCTGCATCACTGTGCGCGAGATGGCACGCCTTCACGGTTTCCCAGATTGGTTCCGCTTCAACGCCACCAAGTGGCACGGGGCGCGGCAGATCGGCAATGCCGTCCCGCCGCCCCTCGCGCGCGCCGTGGCAACGTCAGTGATCAAGGCTCTTGGTGTCAGACGGACCCGCCCCACGGAGGCGCTTGAACTCGGCGACGAGTGCCTACTGACGATGGGCAACACCGAGGCCGCGGCGCACTTCAAGGTCGCAAATCCTATCGGACGGCGCGACAAGAAAAGCGGTGCCAAGAAGCGCAAGCAAGCCGAGATCGAATTAGCGGAACGTGAAGCGGCGAACGTTGACGATCTCGATCTGGTCAATGTCGGTCGCGGGGCTGAACTCGACGATCCAGACCGTGTTCAGGTTGTCGCGCCACAGGCCGAGGCTGCGCACGGCTAGGCCGGGAACGGGCGCTTTCTGGACGCCGTAGGTGTTCAGGTTCAGGGCCTGCGACCACGACAACTTGTCCTGCCCACCCTTGCCCGAGATCGGAACGAGCGTTTCCTGCGTGCCGTCGATGCCTGCCTGCACCTCGTCGATCTCGATCTGACCGTAGGTGACACTGGTGCGGTGGTGCCCTTGGATCGCCATCGCCTGAAAACCAAGGAAGGTGCTGATCAGGCCCGCGTTGCGAACGCGAGTGAACACCGCCTGTTCGTCCTGCCCCAGTAGCGCCGAGATGAACTTGGGCGTTTGGTCCACCACGGGTTCAATGGTCGGATCGACGCCAAGGTTCTCAAAGTCGATGATGTTCTTACGGCGGGTGCGCCGCAGGGTATACTTGCCCTTCCCGGCTTGAAGCCAGGTCATGGGGCCTGCCTGCTCCACTTCTGCGGGCAACTCGCGGCGGGCGTCATAGGTGTATTTGATGTCCGGGACGTTCGCGACTTCTTTGTTGATTACGCCATCGGCAACCGCCCTGCGCATCGCGCGGCGCACAGTCTCCTGATCGAACGGGATCGAAGCAGGCAAGGTCTCAGCGGTGAAATCCTTGGTCAGATCGCGAAACAGGTAGATCGCGATCCGGTCGTATTTCGGGAGCGACATGAGGTCTTCGTTGGGGGTGTATGAGAGCATTGGTTCTCCTTTCTGGAGCCGGATATGCTACTGATCGCCACCCGAGTCAAGTCACGATAGAATTTGCGATCCATTTTTTGGTTGATCGCTGCCGGGGACAGGTCCGATAACTCAGTTATGCCCGGAACGTTTCGGGAACACATCAACGGAGTAACAGATATGACCGACCTCAATACCCTGACCAAGCCCGCTCTCAACGACATGCTGGCAACGCCGCTGGCCGCTTCCGCGCTCAAGAAGATCGCCAAGGCCGACCTCGTCGCGATGATCGAGGCGCAGAAACCCAAGGCCCGCAAGCCGCGTGAACTGCCCGACCGCGTGATGCTCGAACCCGGCAAGCCGGAAGACGTCAAGGCCACGAAGGCAGGCAGCAAGCGGCACCTGATGGCCGAGGCGCTGGCGGAGGGCGCGACCATCGAGGAACTGATGGAAACGCTCAGCTGGAACAAAGACACCGTTTCGTCCGCGCTGCGCACCGACAGGGGCGCGCTTGGGCTGGGCGGCGAACGCACG
>NZ_JBKEAE010000030.1:0-8620 GCF_047971885.1 Tropicimonas sp.
CCGGCGCAGGCAGCGACGGGCAGCTTGATTCCGGCGCGCGCATCCCGTAACTGGCGGATCGAGAGGCTGGCGCGGGCAGGCGCCTCGCCAACCCGGTCAGGTCCGGAAGGAAGCAGCCGTAACGAGTTCCGCCTGGGTCGTTGTCCAGCCTCTCACCCCCACGAAACCACGGAGCGCAAAACCGGCCGGCACAACCGGGCACACCGGATTTCGGCCGCCAAGGCTTCTGTCGGCGCGGAACCGAACGAAGGTAGTGGATCCCGGACCCGGCAGCCACTAGGGTCGGCACGGTATCAGGACGAGGCGACATGAGCGAGACGGGCAAGAGCGGCTATCAGGTTCTGGCGCGGAAATACCGGCCGCAGAGCTTTGCGGATCTGGTGGGGCAGGATGCGATGGTCCGCACCCTGAAGAACGCCTTCGCCGCCGACCGGATCGCGCAGGCCTTTATCATGACCGGCATCCGCGGCACCGGAAAAACCACCACCGCGCGCATCATCGCCAAGGGGATGAACTGCATCGGCCCCGATGGCACCGGCGGGCCCACGACAGAGCCCTGCGGAAAATGCGAGCATTGCAAGGCGATCGCCGAGGGGCGGCATGTCGATGTGCTGGAGATGGACGCGGCCTCCAATACCGGGATCGATGACATCCGCACGCAGGTGCTAGATTCGGTGGCCTATGCGCCAGGTTCGGCGCGCTACAAGGTCTATATCGTCGACGAGGTTCACATGCTGTCGAAGAGCGCTATCAACGCGCTGCTGAAGACGCTTGAGGAACCTCCCGCCCATGTAAAGTTCATATTTGCCACCACCGAGATCCGCAAGGTTCCGGTGACTGTGCTGAGCCGCTGCCAGCGCTTCGACCTGCGCCGCATCGAGCCCGAGGACATGCTTGCCATGCTGCGCCGTATCGCCGACGCCGAGGGCGGGCAGATAAGCGATGCGGCGCTGGCGCTGCTGGTGCGGGCTTCCGAAGGGTCGGCGCGCGACGCGCAATCGCTGCTCGATCAGGCGCTGAGCCAGGGCGCGGGCGAGACATCGGCCGAAACCGTGCGCGCGATGCTGGGGCTGGCCGACCGGGGGCGGATACTCGACCTGTTCGACATGATCCTGAGGGGCGACGCGGCGGGCGCCCTGTCGGAGCTCTCCGGGCAATACGCCGACGGGGCCGATCCGATGGCCGTGCTGCGCGATCTGGCCGAGGTCTGCCACTGGGTTTCGCTGATCAGGATCACGCCCGAGGCGGCCGAAGACCCGACCGTACCGCCCGCAGAACGCGACCGTGGCCGGACCATGGCAGCGGCGCTGACCATGCCGGTCCTGACCCGCATGTGGCAGATGCTGCTCAAGGCGCTGGAAGAGGTTGCGCTGGCCCCCAACGCCATGATGGCGGCCGAGATGGCGATCATCCGCCTGACCCATGTGGCCGACCTGCCGACGCCGGGCGATCTGGTGCGCAGGTTTCAGGACCTGCCGCCGCCCGCCCCGGCAGGCGGGCCGGGCAATGGCGGGCGGGCATCCGCCCGTTCCGGCCCCGCGCCTGCGGCCCCGTCCTCGGCTTCGGGCGGGGCGGTGGGCGGCGGCCCGGTGGCGGCGCTGGCCCGGGCGCCCGGGGAGGCGCTGGCACATTACACCAGTTTCGAACGGGTGACCGAGCTGATCAGCGCCCATCGCGAGGTGCCGCTGCTGATCGAGATCGAGCGCACGCTGAAGCTGGCGCGCTATTCGCCGGGCCGGATCGAATTCGAGCCGACACCCGATGCCGCGCCCGATCTTGCCCAGCGGCTCGGCCAGAGGCTTCAGACCTGGACCGGCAACCGCTGGGTCGTTTCGGTTGTCGGCGGGGGCGGTGCCCCCACCATCGCCGAGGCGCGCGACAGCACGCGCCGCGCGCTCGAGGAACGGGCGATGGAGCATCCGATGGTCCGGTCGGTCCTGGAGGCCTTTCCCCAAGCCCGCATCACCGGCATCCGCACCGCCGAAGAGATCGCCGCCGAAGCCGCCGCCGGGGCCCTGCCCGAGGTCGAGGACGAATGGGACCCGTTCGAGGACGACTAGCCGGCACGGCGCCGTTGTGGCGGCACCCATATCGCCTTGGGTCCCTTGTACGCGCCGCCCGCTGACCATAGGTTGCGCGAAACCGTTTGGATGGATGGGGTTCAGCAATGCTCAAGGGGCTTAGCGGGCTTGGCGACATGGCCAAGATGATGAAGAAGGCGCAGGAGATGCAGGGCAAGATGGCCGCGCTCCAGGCCGAGCTTGGCAATATCGTCGTTCTTGGCGAAAGCGGCGCCGGGCTGGTCATTGCGCGCTGCACCGCCAGGGGGGAGTTGACCGGGCTCGATATCGACCCGTCGATCTTCAACCCCGACGAGAAGGAAGTGGTCGAAGACCTGATTCTCGCGGCAATCAAGGAAGCGCAGCGCAAGGCGCAGGAGCGGTCGAAGGAGGAAATGGAAAAGCTGAGCTCCGAACTGGGCCTGCCACCGGGCATGGACCTTCCCGGGATGTGACGTGACCCGGCCGCCGCGCGATATCGAGGAACTGATCGACCTGATGGCCCGCCTGCCGGGTCTCGGGCCGCGCTCGGCCCGGCGGGCGGTGTTGCAGATGATCCGCAAGCGCGCGCTGCTGCTGATCCCGCTGGCCGATGCGATGCGCAACGTCGCCGTCTCGGCGCGCGAATGTGTCAGTTGCGGCAATGTCTGCACCAGCGAATTGTGCGACATCTGCACCTCGGAAAAGCGGGCGACGGGCGAGATCTGTATTGTCGAGGACGTGGCCGATCTGTGGGCGATGGAACGAGCGGGCGTATTCCGCGGCCGGTACCATGTGCTGGGCGGAACGCTTTCGGCGCTTGATTCCATCGGGCCGGACGAGTTGCGCATTCCCCGCCTGATCGAGCGGATTCGCCACGAAGCGGTCAGCGAGGTTATCCTCGCGCTCAACGCTACTGTCGACGGGCTGACCACGGCGCATTATATCGCCGAGCAGCTTGAACCGATGGGGATAACCGTCACCTCGCTGGCGCAGGGCGTGCCGGTGGGGGGTGAACTGGATTACCTCGACGACGGCACGATCAGCGCCGCGATGCGGGCACGCCGGGCGCTCTGAGAGCCACCGGCAGACAGGCCGGGCCGCATCTACCTGACGATCCGGTAGACGGCCGCCTCCTCCGAATGAAACAGCGGTTCCAGACCGTCGCAGACGACTGCCGGGCGCCGCGCCGGCGAATCGACCAGAAGGTGCGTGACCGGGTAGGCGGCGGAAACCTCCGACAGGGCCGCGCAGTCGATGGCACCCGGGCGTTTTTCCGGAAACACCCGTGTCGCCAGATCGCCACGGCGCTTCCACTCGATCACCTCGACATCGAGGTAGGGATGGGTCTTCCATGTCATCAGCTGCGCCGTCATCGCCGCAAGGCGGAAATCGGCGTCGTCCGGCGAGGTCAGGTAGATATCCGCCGGCGCATGGTGCTCGCGCACGTAGCGGATGTAGCCCGGCGTTTCCTGTCCGAACCATTCGGCAACCTTGATGGCCAGCCCCTCGCGCGCATCGGCAAGCGCCATCGCCCCGAAAAGCGCCGCACAGGCGAACCGCAGCCAGCGCTCCGGCCGCCAGCGGAAAAGCACGGCCAGAAGTCCACCCGCGACAACCGCAGCCGAGACCGGCACGACAACGATCGAGGCGCGCCACGGCGCCATCAGCGCAACCTCGGCATTGCCGGTGAGCGCAACGAAGACAGTGCCCGCCACCGCCAGTGCCAGCAACGCCGCATAAGCGCTGCGCAGCACCCCGCCCGGCATCATCGCCAGCGCAACAAGCGCGATCAGCAGCTTGCGCCAGCTCACCCAGCCCATCCAGTGCGCGGGATCGGAGTGATGTGGAATACGTTCGAAGGCAAGGAACGCATTGGCCGCCGCGAAGGTTTCACGGTCGGTGGGCGCAAAGCGCATCGCCAGATCGATTGGCGGCAGCGCGACGATCGCGGCGGCCAGCAGCAGCGGCAACAACGGCACCCTCAGCCGGTCGCGCCAGCGATGTATGACGATGACTGCAAGCATCACCGCCGAAATCGCGATATAGGCCGGGTGGAACGCGGCCGGCGCGGCGGCAACGACCATTGCCAGCGGCCGGCCGCGCTGTGCCAGAAGCAGCGCCGGCAGGTAGAGGATGCCGAACTCGGAGGGTTGCAGGTAGCCATGCGCCATGTACTGCTCGGCCACCCCGTCCAGACTGCTGCCGTCGCCCGGACCGGCCAGAGCGGCCAGATATGCCCCCACCGCCAGCAGCAGCGCCGGCCCGGCCTGCTCGCGCGCCGCCAGACGCGCGACGGCCAGCAGCGACAACGCCATCGCCGACAGGAGCAGCACCTCGATCACATAGAACAACACTGGCGAGCCATGCGCCGCCACCATATGAACCAGCCCTGAGAAAAGCGGCAGCCCGTCCACCGTGCCCGCCGTCCAGTCGGCGCCGAGCCGTTCGGGAAACGCCCGCGCCAGACCGTGCAGGAACTTCGTGTTCTGGTTCTGGAAATAGAGCGGTGGCATGCGCCGGGTTGCGACGAACAGCACGCTGACCAACAACCCGATCATCGCCACGACAGCGGGCGACATCGGTGCGGCGGGTGCGGATTTGCCCATGTGGAATGTCTCGCAAGCTTTGCCGCCGGAGAACGGCGCAAGGCTCTGAATGGCACGCGGGCAATGGCGGTTCAAGCCGGGGCCGGCACCGGAGGCGTACCCGGAAACGAAACACCCGGCCGCTCAGGCCGGGTGTACAAACATGCTATGCAGGGGTCGGTCAGGGCTGCCGGTTCTCGTCGTCCTCGTCTTCGTCGCCCCCCCCGGGCAGGTTGAAGAATGAATCGGCATCGATGATCGGATCCCTGTCGTCCTCTTCCTCGTCGCCGCGCGGATCGCCCGAAAGCGTGAATGTTTCGAGCCCCGAAATCGCGGTCGGCAGCCTGGGCTCGGGATCGGCGGCAAGCGACTGTTCGGTCGAAACCAGCTTGCGGCGCTCGTCGTCGCTCATCACCTCGCCGTTGGCGGCTTTCTTGGCCGCCGCCTTCTGCACCACGGCATCAAGCTCGGATTGTCTGCACAGCCCGAGCGCCACCGGGTCGATCGGCTGCATGTTGGCGATGTTCCAGTGCGTGCGTTCGCGGATCGACTGGATCGTCGGCTTGGTGGTGCCGACCAGCTTCGAGATCTGCCCGTCGCTCAGTTCGGGGTGGAACTTCACCAGCCACAGGATCGCGTTGGGCCGGTCCTGACGCTTGGAGAGCGGCGTGTAGCGCGGACCACGGCGCTTTTCCTCGCCAATGGCGGCGGCGTTGAACTTGAGCTTCAGCTTGTGCTGCGGGTCCTTCTCGGCCCGGTCGATCTCGATCTGGTCGAGCTGGTTGTTGGCGATCGGGTCGAACCCCTTGACGCCGGCAGCCACGTCGCCATCGGCGATGCCCTGTACCTCAAGCTCGTGCAGGCCGCAGAAATCGGCGATCTGCTTGAAGCTGATCGTCGTGTTGTCGACCAGCCAGACGGCGGTCGCCTTTGCCATGAGCGGCTTGTTCATGTCTGCCTCCTTCGCACATCTTCCCCGTGGCCGGGAAACGGCCGCGACCCCTTGGCCGCTTTTCCTCGTTTTCGGGGAATACGGGGGATATAAGGCGCAAAAAACGGAAAGGGAAGGGCTAATGCGCTGGATGATGGTCTTGCTGGCCATGGCGGGGGCCGCACCGGCCGAGGGCGAGCGCGCCGGAGATTTCGACTATTACGTGATGTCGCTGAGCTGGTCGCCCAGCTTCTGCGCCATCGAGGGCGACAGGCGCGGCGGCGAACAATGCGATCCGGCCCGCCATGCCGGCTGGGTGCTGCACGGGCTGTGGCCGCAACACGAGGACGGCTGGCCGAGCTTCTGCACAGCCAGCGCACGCAACCCCGCACGCCACCAGACCGACGGGATGGCCGACATCATGGGCAGCCCGGGTCTGGCATGGTATCAGTGGAAAAAGCACGGGCGCTGTTCGGGGCTTTCAGCCCACGATTATTTCGCCCTGTCGCGCCGCGCCTTCGAAAGCGTCGCCCGCCCGCAGGTTCTGCACCGGCTGACCGAAGCGGTGGTCCTGCCCGCCTCGGTGATCGAAGAGGCATGGCTGGAGGCAAACCCGGCGCTTTCGGCCGACATGGTGACGATCACCTGCCGCGACGGCCGGATCATGGAAACGCGCATCTGCCTGACGAAAGAGCTGCAGCCGCGCGACTGTGCCCCCGATACCCGCCGCGATTGTACCCTGAACCGGGCGCTGCTTGCCCCGGTCAGGTAAGATTCGGCGCCCGCTGTCGAGGCGGGCACCGAGGGGTTTCCATGGGATCTCAGTGGCCTTCGTCTTCCAGGCCGGCGGCGGTTGTGGGATCGAGCGCCTTCCAGATGACCGCCCCGAGCGCCCCGCCGATCAGCGGTGCAACCCAGAACAGCCAGAGCTGTGCGATCGCCGTGCCGCCGCCGAACAGCGCCACGCCGGTCGAACGGGCCGGGTTGACCGAGGTGTTGGTCACCGGGATACCGACCAGGTGGATCAGCGTCAGGCCGAGCCCGATGGCGATACCGGCAAAACCCGCCGACGCCAGCTTCGAGGTTGCACCGAGGATGATGACGAGGAAGAACGCCGTCAGCACGATCTCGGTCACCAGCCCGGCCAGCAGGCCGTATCCGCCGGGCGATGCCGCACCGTAGCCGTTGAGCGCGAAATTGCCGATGGGCGAGAAGCCCTCCTGTCCGCTGGCGATGATCAGCAGGACCAGCGCGGCGGCGATGGCGCCGGCAACCTGTGCTCCCCAATAGGGCAGCAGTTCCTTGCCGCTGAACCGGCCGGCCACCATCAGGCCCAGCGAAACCGCCGGGTTGAAATGCCCGCCCGAGATATTGCCGAGCGCATAGACCATGGTCATGACCGTCAGGCCGAAGGCCAGCGCGACGCCCAGCCAGCCGATACCGACATCGGCCACGCCGGCCGCGAGAACGGCGCTGCCGCAACCGCCAAGCACGAGCCAGAAGGTCCCGACGAATTCCGCGATGAGTTTCCTGGACATTTTGGATACACTATTCCTGTTCTAAACATAAAAATCCGGACCTTTCCGCCGCAATTCCCGGCGCGATCCTCGCGCGTTCTACTACCCGGATCGCCCCCCGGCGAAACAGGGTATTGTTCGTTCTATGCCACCCTGAGCACGATCTTGCCGATATGACCCGAGCTTTCCATCCGCGCATGCGCGGCGGCCGCATCGGCCAGATCGAATTCGGAATCCACCAGCGGCGCAATCCTTCCGGCGCCGAGCAGCGGCCAGACCTCGGCGCGCAGCGCCGCGGTGATCCGCGCCTTGGCCAGATCGGATTGCGGGCGCAACGTCGAGCCGGTGATGGTCAGCCGGCGCATCATAACCTGTGAAAAGTTCAGTTCCACCTTCGCCCCCTGAAGAAAGGCGATCTGCACCAGCCGGCCGTCGTCGGCCAGCGCCTTCACGTTGCGCGGCAGATAGTCGCCGCCCACCATGTCGAGGATCAGATCGGCACCGCCCCGTGCCCGCAGGATTTCGACAAAATCCTCTTCGCGATAGTCGATCGCCCGCTCGGCACCGAGGCGCAGGCAGGCGGCGCATTTTTCGCCTGAGCCTGCCGTGGCAAAAACGCGCGCCCCGAATTGCCGGGCAAGCTGGATCGCGGCGGTGCCGATGCCGGAACTGCCGCCATGCACCAGAAACCGCTCGCCCGCTCTCAGTCCGCCGCGTTCGAACACGTTCGACCAGACGGTGAAGAAGGTCTCGGGCAGGCAGGCCGCATCCCTCATGCTCATGCCGGCGGGCACAGGCAGGGCGTGGGCGGCCGGGGTCGCGACATATTCCGCATACCCGCCGCCCGGCAACAGCGCGCAGACCCTGTCACCCACCGACAGGCCCGAAACGCCCGGGCCAAGCGCCGCGACCTCGCCGGCGGCCTCCAGCCCCGGCAGATCGCTTGCCCCGGCCGGCGGCCGGTAGAGCCCGGCGCGCTGCAACGCATCGGGCCGGTTCACCCCGGCCCAGCCGACACGAATCAGGATCTGGCCATATCCGGGCCGGGGCAGCGGGCGCGCGACAACCTTCAGCACTGCGGGACCGCCGGGTTCGGAAATCTCCACGGCGCGCATGGTTTCGGGCAGTGTCATTGCGGGCTCCTTCTTCCGCTGGCCGGGCGTTCGCCCGCCGGAGGCATCACGCGTTGCCGGGCCGGGCCGGACCGGCAACAGTCGGGTTCCCGGACCATGTGCCGGGAAAGCCGGTGCGGCGCGGCGGCGCGTGGATCCGGCCCAGCACCCGGCTGGGTCCGGCAAGAAGCGCGCGGGACAACGGATTCCCGGTCAGCCGCGCACGCAGCCTGCTGGCCCGCAGCACGCCGTCGATCCGGCGGTCGAGAAAGGCCCAGGTCGCTACGTTGCCTTCGCTGTCGTCACCCAGCCAGTAGAGCACCGTCGCGCTGTAGACCGCCGAAAGCGAGGCGCGCCTGGAATACCAGTTGATGTCGTCTGAACTGTCGCCAAGGGCGGTCCAGATCATGTCGGCGCTGCGCCAGATGGCGCG
>NZ_JBKEAE010000097.1:0-29721 GCF_047971885.1 Tropicimonas sp.
GGGCGGAAATACATGCCCGGCGACCAGCGCCATTCGGTCGCCGTCGCATGGCCGGAGCCGGTCAGCGCCACCACCGAACGCGCCGCGCAGGCGGTGATCGCGCCCGAGGCGACCTCGGTCAGCCGCCCGCCCGCCATGCGGTAGACATGGGCCGTGCCGCCGGTGAGCCAGCCGTCGGCGAAGACCTCGCCCGAAGACAGGTTGCTGATGCCGCCGTTGGCCACCATCAGCCCGCAGGTTATCTGCCCGCCGGCAATCGCGCGCGGCCGCAGGCACAGGCGCATCTCGTCGGGAAAGAGCCGCAGGGTGTTACCCTCCTTGGCGTAATTGTAGGTGCCCTGAACCGTTGCGGTGTTCGCGCCGGTGGCATGGCCGGCGCCGGGCCGGGCGAACAGGACCGTGTCCTCGGCCGGCCGTTCGGCCAGGGCGGCGATGTATTGCGTCATGGCAGGGTGATCCCGTGCTTGGCAGCCAGTTCGCTGCGGATGGCGGCAAGCGTTGCCGTATCGGTACTGGCGGTGGCGAACACCTCGTGAATGTCGCCGCGCAGGGGCGTGTCGATGGCCCCGGTGCCGCCGTTGATCCGGCCGCCCATGGCAACCGCCAGATCGATGCCCGGCCAGTTGGCGACGTCGAACGCGGTCGCCGCGACATGGGTGGCCGTGTCCACCGCCACCGACAGGTCGCTCTGGCTGAAGGTGAATTCGACCAGATGCACGACACCGGTCAGCGCCGCCGTCACCGTGCCGTTCGCACTGGCCACGGTCACCGCACCGCCATTGACGGGGCCGCGTATCGTGACGCCGAAGCCGCTGCGCGCGTTCGCGCCGTAGAAGCTGTTCACCGTCGCGTTGAGCCGGATGTAGGGATCGCCGCTGTGGCTGTTCGATTCGGCGAGCAGGGCGCCTGAATGCGCCTGGCTCGCGCCGATGCCATAGGCCGCGTCGATCCCCGGCTGGCGCAGGACGGCAAGGACCCGCGCCTGCCCGCCATCGGCAATGGCCCGGCGGACGGTATCGCTGCCGGCGGCGCCTTTCAGGCCGTGGGCGCCGTAGAACTCCGCCCGGCTCTCACCCGCGTTCCACACCGGCGCCGCCAGCCCCGGCACCGCCGCGATATCGTTGCCGTTGCCGGTGGCGTCGGTCCAGGCGGTGATGTTGCCCGCGCCATCGGTGGCAACCCCGCCCGCCTCGAACCAGTAGAGCGCGGCGGTATCGCCCGCCATCGTCGAGACCAGCGTCCGGGCCACCGCCGGGGTGCCGTCGACGCCGCCGGCATCGGTGGCGATGTTCTGCGCGTTCTCCCGCCAGTCGATATTGGCGTTGTCCGGGTTGGCATAGGCGGCGCCGGTCGCGCCGGTCGGGTTGCCGTTCAGATACCACTCCCCGATGACCACCGCCGCGTCATCGGCGGGCGAGATCCACAGCCCCGGCGTGGCGGTGAAGCTGTCGGCCGGCCCCTCGGCCGCGGTGGCCGGCACGATCTCGACCGGCAGGCCGGCGTCGATATCGGCAAGGTCCTGTGCGCTCAGCGTGTATGGCGAATGCGCGGTATAGGCCGTATCCGTGCCGGTGATGAGAACCTGCGCCGGGCTGTCCGCATCGTCGAAGGCCACGTCCACCCCGGCGATATTGTCAGCAATCGTGTAGCCGGAGGCGGCCGCAACGGTGAAATCGAACGTGTCCGTCGCGCTGCCGCCGCCGTTCGTCGCCGTCACCGCAACCCCGGCATAGCTGCCCACGCTGTCGGCAAAGCTCAGCACCGACCCGGCCAGCGACACCCCGGCCAGCGGCGCCACCCCCCAGACAATCGCCCCATCCCCACCGTCATCTGTGACATAGGCAGACAGATCGACACTCATGTCCCCGCCCGTCACCCGTGTCAGGTCGGGGATCGAGATCGCCGGCGCGGTGGGGGCAACCTCGGCACTATAGGCTGTGCTGGCGCTTCCGTCCGGATTGGTGGCCGTCACCGTATAATGTACCTGCGGGGAGACGGCGCCTGTCGAATGCGTTACGATGCCGGTGCCACCGTCGATGGAGGCGGCGTCATCGGCCGGAGAGATTGCATAGGAAATATCCGTTCCGGCGAAGGCAGCGGATGCATCGACGATCTGGATGCCGCTGCCATATTGAAAGCACATGTCCGGCAGGGAAGCGATTACCTGCGGCGCGGGTGACGCGGGCAGCAGAACCGTGAGGGTCTCGGCCACCGAGCCTGCGGTGTTGGTTGCCGTTTCCCGGACGCCGAGCCCTTCGGCCAGATCTTCGGCAGAGATCGTGTGGGTGCCGGATGTCTGTCCGGGGATGGCTGCCCCGTTGCGTATCCACTGGACCTCGATATCCGGCGTTCCGGCCGATGCGCTGTGGGCATAAAGGCCGGGCTGAAGTGTGACAGTCTCGCCAATCGCCGTGTTTCCGGAAACGCGCGGCGCCACCAGCGTGAACGGACCTGCCGCCACATCGGCATCCGAGACGGTATAGGTTCCGGCATAGGCCGATGGCTGAACGATTACGATCTGGCTGGTTATGCTGGCAATCAACTGCCCGCTCGTGTGGACACCGGCGCAGGCAACCTGAACCAGAGGCTGTACGATCGACCGCGGGATGGGACGAAAGATGGACATGTGCATTCCTTTGGTGATGAATCGGATGGGAACGGATTGTGCCGACCGGAAAGCGACCGACCGCCGGGATGTCCACGCCATTGATCATGTGTCGCGGTGAGGGCATCGAAGATCTTTCCCGATACCATCCGGGTTACACTTGGTCGTACAAAGTGCCGGCTTTGCGCGGCTTTTCCGGGCGTACTTTGGGGGCTCATCTGGAGGTTTTCCTGAGGCCGAACGCCTCTGCACCCGGGACAGTCACCCAGGTGCGATAAGGGAGTCCTAGCAGAGCGTCCGGTTCCCGAAGGGAAATGGCAACGGGCGGAAACCCTGACCTGTCGCGGCCTGATACTCCGGCGTACGGCAACCGGGCGTGCCGGACGGGATAAACGGCGGTCCGCTCAGCCCTCGGCCAGAACGTCGGCGCGGAAGCCGCCCTTGCGCCAGGCGTTCAGGGCATCGGCGAGATCCGGGCCGCTCGTTCCGTCCGGAACGCCCTTGTAGAGACCGGCCGATTGCAGGCGGGCCTGTAGCGCGCGCAGGGTTTCGCGGTTCCAGTCGTCCGGATGCCGGGTGAGCTGGGTCAGTGTCTCGCCGGAATCCTCGGCCACACCCCTGAGCAACATGTTGGCCGCGGCACCCGGGGCCGGGGCGCCGTGGCGCCCCTCGTCGAGGATAATGGCGGCGGCCAGATAACCCCGCGGCTCGCCAAGCTCGGCGGCACGGCGGAAATATTCCAGCGAACTGCGGGTCAGCCCGGGGTGGGTGAACCCCTCCTCGAGCAGGGCGCCGAGGTTGTAGGTCGCGATCGCCGAGCCATTGTCGGCCGCTTCGATCAGAAGCCCGATCGCCCGCCGCACATCCTGATCGACACCCTGTCCGGTCAGATGCATGACCGCGAGGTTGATGGCCCCGTCGTCGCTGCCGCCCGCCGCCGCCTGCTCGTAAAGCCTTTCAGCGAGCAGGAAATCCTGCGGTACCTCGCTGCCGTTCTCGTAGAGGATGCCGAGGCTGACCATGGCGCGCAGGTCGCCGCGATCGGCCGCGTCCCGGTAGAGCCGGACCGCTTCGTCGTCCTGTCCCCCGGCCATCGTCGCGCGGGCCAGAAGGGCGGTGAAATGCGGCTGTCGCGGGTTGGCCTCGGCGGCTTCGGTGCAGGCTTCGACGGCAAGATCGGCATGGCGCGCCAGAACGCCGAGCGAAACGCCGAGCGTGCCCACGGTTGCATCCCGGGGATGGGTGGCCAGCCGTTCGCAGGTGCGTTCGGGGCCATTCTCGTCGGTTTCCTGCAACTGGCTGCGCAGCCGCGCGGCATCGGCCGCATACTGGCCGTCGGGAAATTTTTCCAGATAGGTCTCGACGACCCGCAGGCTTCGTACCCGCTGGGCGAGGCTCCACAGCACCTGCTCGCTGCGGCTGTCGAGCCTGGAGGCATAGGTCGCGTCCCCCTCGCCGGCCAGCAGTTCCTCGGCCTCGGTGGCATGTGTCCCGTCGGGATAGCGGGCCAGATAGAGGGTCATCAGGTCGGGGTCGTCCGAGGCGGCGGCGACCTGGAAGAACTGGGTTTCGATCGAGGCTTCCGGCAGGCGGGGGTCGAACTTGAACTGCCGGGTGAGCGACGAGTTCTCCCACGGCACCTGCAATCCGCCGGTCTGTTTCAGCACGTCGTTGCGCACCGCGATCATCATGTCCGAGATGTCCTGCCCCGGCGTGCGGATGTGATTCAGGATCGCGTTGGTGAACGGGCTGTTGGAGCCCGTCCCGTCATAGGCGACGTTGTCGGGCTGGGTGGCGAAGGAAATCAGGTAGCCGGCCGCGCTGCCGATGCGCGCCAGCCCGTCGCGGGCGGCGCGGGTGCCCGCATCGCCCAGCGGGTTGTCGCGGCAGGCATCGAGAAAGACCAGCCGGACCCGGTTCCTGCCACCGTCTTCGGCCCCGGCGGGCTGCGGGCCCGCATCCGGCGCCATGACACTGATGATATCGTCGAGCGGGACCGCCTGTTCCAGCACCGTCTCGGGGCTGGCGATCGCGGCGTCGGCGGGAAAGATGTAGTTCTTCGAATTGATCTGCACCGCGTGGCCGGCAAAGTAGAACAGCGCCACATCGGCGGTATCGGCCTCGGCCCGGAAACGGTCGATCAGGCTCACCAGTTCGTCCCGGCTGGTGTCGAGCCCCAGGTGCACCCCGAAATCGAGCGATTTCAGAGTGTCGGCCAGCGCCTGGGCATCGTTCAGCGGGTTCGAAAGTGCCGGGAAACCGCCCGCGTAGCTGCCGTTGCCGATGACCAGTGCCACGCGCGTTTCGGCATGGCCCGGCCCGCCCAGTGTCAGGCAGAACCCGGCAACGAGACCGGCCAGCGCCAGCCCCGCCCGCCGCAGCAATCGGTTACAATTCGCTGACACGCACCAGCTCCCCATCCAGCCGGTCGAAGGCCGAGGCGACTTCGACAATCTGTTGCCGCTGGACCCGGGCCAGCACCGGATCGTCCGCCCGGATCAGGCTGATCGATTTCCGTATCTCGCCGCCCGCCCGCGCAACCGCCTGCCGGGCCTCGGCAATCGCCTCGGATCTGATCTGCTGGCGCTGCTCGTCGGTGGTGGCTTCGGCCAGACGGTTCCGGGCCCGGATACCGGCGGCGCCGACAGCCCGTTCGGCATCGCGGATCACCGCCGAGACGTTCGCCGCCACGTCGGGCATCGGCTTGAGAAGCTCGTCAAGCTCGGCGGCATAGGTTCCCATCGCCCCCGCGATACAATCGAGATAGACGTCGATATTGTCCGCGAGAGTGGCGCAGATCACCGCGTCCTGATTGAGGTTGCTCGACACCGTCTCGACGCTCAGCAGGGCCTGCCGGGTGGTGAAAAGCTCGCGCGCGCCGCCGCCCTGCATGATGGCTTCCTCGTCGTCCCCGGGGATGAATTCGACGGGCAGAAGCAGGCCGTTGTCCCAATGGAATTTCGACAGTACCTGCGGGTTCAGGAAACGTACCGTCGTGTTGCCGTCGAGGCTGAGATCGTAGCCGTCGTCGGGGGAGGTGACGGTCAGGGTTCCGGGGACGAATTCGAAGGTGTAGTTCGAGATGCCGCGGGTGCTCAGCCCGCTGCCCTCGGGGCTGCCGTCGCCGATCTGGGTGATGGCATAGGGGCTGTCGGAAATCAGCGCGCCCGGCGCGGCCCCGGCGCTTTGCAGGGCGATCCCGGTCAGCCTGTTGCCGTTCACCAGCCCGGTGGCGCTGAATTCGCTGCCGCTGAAGCTCAGCGTTTGGCCGAATGTCTTCGACTGGTTGTCGATCGTCACCACGACATTGCGCGGCGTGACCGTCAGGTCGCCCGCCTGATAGACGATGTTGTAGTTTCCGATCCCCTTGCCGGTCGCGTCCGAGACATAGATCGGATAGGTGTACCAGCCGCCGCCAAGCGCCGTACCGGCGGACGAATCGCCCGCCACCGCGGCCCATGCCGGGGCGCCGTCGCTTCGCAGGGTGATACCGGTGAGACTGTCGCCACCGGCCAGCCCCTTCACGATGATATCGCCCGGCCCGAAGGTCAGCCTGTCGCCGTAGGTCTTGCTCTTGTCCCGGGCGGTGATCGTCAGCGTGGCGGGCGTGACCGAGAAATTGCCCCGGCTGCTGATGACGCGATAGCTCTGCCCCAGCGTGCTGGTGGCCTCGTCCTCGGCGGTGATGGCATAGGTGCCGGCATTGCTGCCCGCCCCACCCTGCGACGTGTAGGTGAGGGCAAGGTTATCCCCGCTGGTTCCGAACAGATAGACCCCGGGCCCGCCATAGAAGCTGCCCGTGAAGGCGGGCGTCTTCGACGCGCCGTAGGTGACGGTCGCATTGTCCGGATTTGCCCAGACAACCGGGGTCAGCGTGTAAAGCTCGGGGTAATTCCCGTCGCCCGGCGGGGCCCAGGTGGTCAGGAAGCTCCAGCCCAGGGGTGTGGCAAGGTTGCGGAAATAGGTCTGGTTCTGTAACTGGGCGGTGGTCAGCGAGGTTGCGGCGTTCACGCCCGCCGTGCCGCTGCTGACGGTCACGCCGGTGGCCTGCCTGTCCCAGAAGTTGCCCGAATAGGTCGAGCTTCCGCTCTCGCCGACAAACCCGCCGATCAGGGCGTTACCCGTGGCCGTGACCGACCCGGCGGCGTAGGACCGTACGACATCGGCCCCGGTCGAGACGCCGATCAGCCCGCCGATCATGGAATCGCCCGTGGTTTCGACCCGGACATCCGAGACGGAATAGGTGTCCTGTACCTCGGCGGTGTTCCAGCCGATCAGCCCGCCGGCCTGGATGGTGGCATAGCCCGAGGGGTCGGCGACATCGAGGGAGACATCGGAATAGGCGCGCTGGACGTATCCCGCGGCATCGCCGATCAGCCCGCCGACAAAAAGTATGGTGCTGTCCTGCACGTCGACGGTTATGGCGGGCCGGTTGCCCGTCAGCCAGGCGCCGGCGAAACTGTCGATGACCGATCCGTCCGACTGGCCGATCAGCCCGCCCACCCGGACCACGTCGAAATAGGTCGCTCCCGAGACGCTGATATCGGCTTCGGCGCGCGAGGCCCATACATGGGCCCCGCTGCCGCGACCCCAGCCGATCAGCCCGCCGACGTTGGTATTGGCGGCACTGTAATCCAGCGTGACATCGATCGCCCCCTGAGCCGAGGCCAGCGTGACCGCCCCCCGGTTGTCGCCGATCAGCAGCCCGGCCAGCCCGCCGTTCGAGGTCAGCGAAATGTCCCGAAGGATGATGTTGTCGACATCTCCCAGATTGACGGCAGCAAGCATGCCGACGCTCGAGTCCGTACTCAGGCCATCGGCGAAGGACGAGGCGATCCGCAGGTTTTCCACCGTCCCGCCGGCACCGATGACCTCGAAAAGACCGCTGTAACTGTCCCAGCGGGTCTCAAGGCCGGTGATCTGCCGGTTGTTGCCGTCGAGGGTGCCGGTAAAGGCATGCAGGGGGGTTCCGCCCTGCATCTGCCCGATCGGGTTGAAACCCTGATAGACAGTCAGGTCGTCCCGGTAGTTCCAGCCCGCGGTACCGCTGGCGTCGATGTTATTGGCCAGGATGTAGGAGAACGGAAGCAGTTCGGCCGAATCGATGCCCTGCAACCCGTAGATATCGGTGATCCGGTAGGGGTTTGTCTCCGATCCGTTCCCGCCGAGCGCCCGCAGGAAGCTGCGGGTCGTCATGTCGCTGCCAAGCTGGAAATCATCGGCCGAGAAACCGGCGATGCCGACACCGACCTGCTGCCAGTTGCCGGCCTCGAGGGTGAAGCTTCCGACCGCGATGTCGGCCCCGGTGCCAAGCTGGATATCGCCGGCGGCTCCGTTACCGGCCAGAGCCGAGATGTAAAGGGAAGCTGCGGAAACAGGAGCGTTGAGATTGATCTGCGGCGCGCTGAGGCTGATTGTTCCGGTTCCGGCCGCAACTTCACCGCCAAGGTCGATACCGGTCAATGCCACCATGGACAGGGCGCCGCTGCCGATGGAGATGTCCGAAAGCGTCTCGATGGAGCCGCCGGCGCTCAGGGTGACGCCACCGCCACCGGTGGCGGTGATATCGCCAGTGTTCAGAAGGATGTTGTTGGCCGCCTGCAGGGTCAGCGAGAACGCGCTTCCCCAGGACAGATCGGCATTCACCGTGATGTCGCCGGCCTGTGTTCCGAGACTGCCGTTGTCCGTGGTGATAAACACATCGGTCGTCAGCAGGTTGGTGGCGATCAGGGCGGCGGGGATTTCGCTGTCGTCGCCCGTCGGCAGGTAGTTTCCGCCGCTTTCGCTCCAGTTCACACCGGTCGGATCGTCGGTGATCGTCACGTTGTAGGGGTCGATCAGCAGGGTGCCGATGGTGCCTTTGGGGGCGGTTGTGTCGACAAGCCCGGTAAACGCCAGTTGCACCTTGCCCGAAACCTCGACGAAGCCGCCGTCGCCACCGGCCGGGCCGCCCTTGGCGGAAATGCGACCTTCGAAGGCGGTCAGCCCGTCGCTCCACAGAACGATATCGCCGCCGCTCCCGCTTCCGGTGGCGTCGGCCCGGAGCGTCGTAAGTGCATCGACCCCGGTAAATTGTGCCCGCAGCAGGTTGCCCTCGCCCTTGGGATCGCCCCCGATCCGGATACTGCCGCCGCCGTCCACGCCGCTTGCGTCGAGCGTCGCGCCGCGCAATTCGATCCGGTTGCCGGTGATGGTGATGGCGCCGCCGCCCTGGGCGGGCCGCGCCCTGGGCTTGGGCGAGCTTCTGAGCGTGGTCTGGGCCGCCTTGCCGGTGGTCAGGATCTTCCCCTTGACCGTCACCCTGCCGCCCGGGCCGCCGCCGAGGATCACCGCCCCGTTGCGGCCGCTGACCGTGCTGGCCTCGGCAATGCCGGTAAGGTTGATGGCATGGCGCGCGGCATTGCGCGCCGTTGCTGCCTTGATCTCGATCAGCCCGCCGTTGGCCTCCAGGGTGCCCGAACTGTCGATAAGCTGCGCGGGGTCCGTATCGGACGAGGGCAGGGCCACCTGCAGGAAGCCCTCGCCCGACGGATCGAGCGTGATCTTCTCGCCCGCTCCCAGTCCGATCCGGCCCATCGGCACCAGGATCGTTCCCGAATTACGCACCTTGCCGCCCAGCAGCGCGGCATACCCCTGGCCATCGACGACGATCTGGCCGGCGTTCGACACCGTGGCCGAAGCCCCGGTTTCCGAGGGATCCTTGCCCGAAAACCGCAGGCGCCCCTCGCGAAAATCGCTGTCGGTGATCCCCAGGGTCGAGGCGACGAAGGCATTGGTGTTGATCCGGCCCGATGGCCCGATGGCAATTCCGTTGGGATTGACCAGAATCACCTTGCCATTGGCGACAAGGGCTCCGTCGAGCCGGCTTGGCAGGTTGCCGGTGACACGGTTGAGCATCATCGCCGACGCCGACGGCTGGCGGATATCGACCGCCTTGCCCTGGCCGATCGAGAAATCGCCCCAGTTGATGATCGCCTTGTCCGAGCCCTGATTCAGCCTCATCTGGCCGGTGGCGGGGCGGGTGATCGTGACATTCCCGTGCACCACGCTGCCGCCGGAGGGCAGATCGCCGGCAAGTGCTGCCGCCGGCACCAGCGCGGTGCCGGTGCAGAGCAGCCAGCGCAGCCAGCGCCGGCGGGTTGTTGTCATACCCTCAGAACCGGAACGAACCGTAGACGGTGAAGCGACCGTCGTTCGTATCGAGATCATCCCTGTACCCCCTGCCGTATTCGGCGCGTAATGCCATGTCAGAATAGCGCGGATCGCGTGTGACGAGCAAATCGAGTCCCAGCCCGTAGGAGCTGGCGCGGACCGCATCGGGTTCAAATCTTCCGGGGCGTTCGAAATAGGCCGCACCCGTGGCCGCAAAAACATACGGTGAGAAATCGACCGGCATGGCGGTCGCGAAGGTCTGCTGGCGCGAAAGCTCTCCGCGCACGACCCAGCCGGAATCGCCGTTCAGCGTTCCCATGTCGAAGGTCGAAAGCGCCTGCGGACCGACAAGACCGATCTGTTCGCTGCTGACCAGCGGGTCGCCGAACGAGGTCTGGCCCCGGCCGAACAGCGACAGGGCGAAATCCCGCCGCAGCGGCGTGAAATAATCGGCGTAAAGCTCGAGCTTGGTATAGGCCGCGTCGGCCCCGTTGCGCGAAAGCGGCAGCGTGGGGCTGGCATCCGCCGCCGAACGGGCGCCCAGCCCGTCGACTCCGACCGACAGGACCGCCGCCGCCGAAAGCGTCGCACCGCTCGATTCGAACTTCTTGTAGAAATCCCCCGACAGGCGGAACACGCGGATATCGTCGCGGTAGATGGGAAAATCCCCGCGGCTGGTCAGGATATCGAGATCCTCCGACTGGACATCGAAGGCGAACTGGCCGTTCACGTTCATCAGCCGCGAGCGCACGAAGGGATAGCGCAGGCGCAGCGAGAGCCGCTCGAACCGGCTGGTGGTGGAAATGATGACATCTTCCGGAGAAGTGCGGCTGTCGGTGTATTCGGCGTTGAAGCTCAGCCCGTTGGTGCCGATCGGATAGATGATGCCGCCGGCCAGTGTCCTGAGTTGCGGCGAGTCGCTGGCAAAACCCAGCTTTTCGCTGTTGACGCCCGAAAACGGATTGCCCGAGGCCCAGAAATAGATGGTCTCGCCCTGTTTCAGCAGGCTGTTGAGCTGGAGCGAGGTATCGAGCGACCAGTTGCCAAGCTCGTCGCCGAGCGAGTTGTCGATGCCGACGAACCCGGTCACCGGCTTGTGCATCGCCTGCAGCGACAGCACGGTGCCGCCGGGCTCCACCCCGGTCGAGAGCGCCGAGGCGAGCGAAACGCCCGGCACGTCGCCGGCCATCAGCAGCCGGCGTTCCAGTTCGCTGCCGATACCCGGACGGTTCAGGACCGGTTCGGTCAGGGCATCGATTCGCCCGGCCACCCGCTCCGGCAGTCCGGTGTCCCTGATGCGCTCGACAAAGCCGTTGACGACGAGGATCCTGAGCCGCCCGCCATCGACCAGTTGCTGCTGCGGCAGCACCACGCGGGTCAGTACAAAGCCGTTTTTGACATAGGCGGTCTGCAAATCCTCGGCGGCACGGAAGATTTCGGCCACCGGAATCCGCCCGGTCGTCAGGCGGGCGGCCATTGCCCGGTTGGCCGCTGCCATCTCCGGAAGGGCATTCTCGATATCGACCCCGGCCACGGCGATCGAAAGCTGTTCGGCCCCTTCGGGGATGCCGAACCCGCCGGCGCCGGAAAAATCGACACTGCCCGTCAGGCGCTGCGGTTCGGGGCGGAAGCTGCGGGGCGTCACCTCGCTGGCGGTTTGCGCCGTCGCGGCCCCCACGGCCAGAAGAACCCCGCAGGCGGCGGCCAGAAACGCCTTCGCACCCCGCCGCGATGCCGCGCGGGCGCATGGTACATGTACACACTTTCGATCCTCGTGCTCGAAAGGCGTGAAGGCCATCGTCTGCTCCTCGATATGCCGCATGCTAGCATTTTTCGGATCATGTGCCGTCAAAACCCGACAGAAATCGGGTTTTTGCATAAAACACCAGAGAGATATTGAATTTTGGCAACTGCGCACAACCATGTCGCGACGAGGCCGCATCAGGTGCACGCCTTGCGGGCCAATTCAGCATATCGCCCGGGAAAAGCTTCCTTGCGGGGTGTTTCGGACGCGGGAAACCGGCACCCTGCGGGAAGATGGTGGCCACAGACCCGATTCGCCGAAAACGCCAAAGGCAGCCGGGTCATTTCGGTTTTCCCAGCAGCCGGGTCATGTGTTCCTCGATCGCGGTTTCCACATCGTCGTGCCAGGTCAGCTTGCCGTTTTCGAGAACGGCGCCGGATTTGCACAACTGGCGGAGCGTATTGGGGTTGTGCGAGACCACGATGGCCCCCGCCGTCTTGAGTCGCTCCTTCAGTATTTCCGAACATTTCTTCCGGAATGCCGCATCTCCGACCGAGGTGACCTCGTCGATCAGGTAATAGGAAAACGGGATTCCCATCGAGATACCGAACGCCAGACGCGCCCGCATGCCCGAACTGTATGTCCGGAAGGGGGCATGGAAACTGCTGCCAAGCTCGGCGAAGTCACGCACGTATTCGATCAGGCTGTCGGTATCGATGCCATAGGCCCGGGCGACGAAGCGCACGTTCTGCGCCCCGGTCAGTTCCCGATGGAAACTGCCGGCAAAGCCGATCTGCCACGAGATCTCGCCCGTGCTGACGATACGGCCGGAATCGGCCCGCATGGTGCCGGCCAGCACCTTGAGAAGGGTCGACTTGCCCGCCCCGTTGCGGCCGAGCAGGGCGACCGATCCACGGTCGGGAAACGTGGTATTCAGGTTCCGCGCCACATACTTCCGCTCGCCCCGGACCCAGAAGGATTTCGTCAGGTTTTCCAGACGGATCATCGTCAGCGGCGATCCCGCATGCCATAGGCCGTCAGCAGGGCGATCATCCAGAACAGGAAGCAGAAGCCCAGCACCCCGAACCCGATGAGCAGCCGGCTGGGATATTGCGAGCTTTCCGCCAGCGTCGGCGGTACATGGGCCGCCAGATAACGGCTCTTGCGGCGGGCTTCGGCCAGCGCCGTATCATAGGCCGCCGCCGCGGCCATATATGCCTGTTCGGCGAACTGGCGGTCGGCAAGAAGCCCTTCGAAATCGCCGACCACCGAGGCAAAGGCGCCGGCGCCCTCGTTGGCGTCCTGCCCGAGCTTGTCGCGCTCCTGATCGATCCGGGTCCGGATCGCCTCGATCTTGCGGTCGACCGCGACAAGGCGGGGGTCGTCGTCGCGCGTCGTGCTGGTGAGAAGGTCGCGTTCGATCAGCGCGGCGGCCAGTTGCTGTTGCAGGGCCGTCAGAACGCCCATCTGGCTTTCCAGATCGGCCTGGGGGTCGATGATCTGCTCGCGGTCGCGCAGGGCGCGCATCTTCTCGCGCACCTCGGTCAGGCGTTCACCCGCCTGTTCCAGCTCGAAGGCGGTGTATCTGGTCGTGTCGTCGCGGGCGATCTTGCTGAGGTGGTCCACAAGTTCGCTGCTGGCGTTCATCACCGCTGTGGCGATCGCATGGGCATCCTCGGGGGTGAAGGCGAAGACCTCCACGTCGATCAGCCCCGAGCCCGAATCGTAGGTGATATAGGCCATGCGTTCCCAGTACTTGAGAAGCTCTTCGATCGGCTGTCCCTTGCGGAAGGCAAAGACCGGATCGAAGGCGGGTTTGGAGTAGATCTCCTCGAGATTCACGTCATCGCGGATATCCTCGAGCAGCTTCTGGCTGCGCAGATATTCGTTCAGGATGTCGGCGTCCGTCGAGGTGCCGGTGGAAACTTCACCGAAAGCCCCCAGCGCATCGAGCGGGTTCTTGAACTCCTCGGAGCGGATCGAGAAACTGACCCGCGAGGAATACTCATCGTCCGCCACGACATAGAGATAGAAGAAGGACAGGATGCCCGGCAGCAGGACGAAGAGCAGGAAACTGGACAGCAGAAGGAAATGCCGCCGGTGAAGCCGCGCCGGCGTGGCGATGCGCAGCGGCGTCCTGCCCAGCATCGTGACCGATGGGGTATCGGCGGGGGCAACCCGGGAAAGGCGCGTCTTGGCGGCCTGGTCTGCCACCTTCTTCCCCACCGCCTTCTCGGGCGTCGGAGGTGTTGTTGCCCGGGCTTTCACGATATAAGCTCCGTATCCTGTGTGCTGCGCGGCGTCATGGAGCACCCGCATACCCGATATCTAACCTTCCGGACACCGAAATAGAAGCTGGATGACACCCCTGAAGCCCAATAGCGGTCCATTTGCAATGGTTCAGGCCTTCCGGTCGATTTCCGCGCTGATCATGCGCGAGATGGCAACCTCCTATGGAAAGTCGAGCATCGGCTACCTGTGGGCCATCCTCGAACCGGTTGGCGGGATTTTCGTCCTGACGGTGGCCTTCTCGCTCGTGATGCGCAGCCCGGCCCTGGGCGAGAGCTTTCCGCTGTTCTATGCCACCGGCATGCTGCCCTTTTCCGCCTATAACGCCATGCAGAACAAGTTGTCGGGGGCGGTGATGCAGAACAGGCCGCTGCTGTTCTATCCCCGGGTGACCTACATGGATGCCATCATCAGCCGTCTCATCCTGACGCTGGTCACCCAGCTCATGGTCTTCATCGTCGTGTTCACGGGTATTCTTGCCTTCGAAAACCTCAATCAGCACATCGATGTGGTCCGGATTCTCACCGCCTTCCTGGTCACCGCCTTTCTGGGCCTGGGGATTGGCACGCTCAACAGCGTCCTCATCTATCTGTTCCCGTCCTGGCAACAGGTCTGGAGCATCGTCACGCGGCCGCTCTTCCTTGCTTCCTGCATCTTCTACCTCTTCGATACGCTGCCCGAATTCGCGCAGGATATCCTGTGGTTCAATCCGCTGGTCCATGTCATCGGACTGACCCGGGAAGGGTTCTATGCCACCTATCGGGCCGATTATGTCGTGCTGGCGTATCCTCTTGCCGTCGGCGGGTTTGCATTGTTCGCCGGGCTGGTCCTGCTCAAGCGTTATGCGCTGGACATGATCAACGAATGAAACCGGGTACCCTGCCGGGGTGGGCCGTTTCGGGGTGTCGCTTGAACTTGCGGTGCGGCCGCACTAGACCGGCGTGATCCGTCTTTCTTCGGGATCCGGAAAGATATCAACCGAACGGCGATAGAACCATGGCGCCACCTGCTGACGTATCTTCCCGGGACTCCACGCTGTCCGATGCCAGCCGCGTGCTGCGGATCGAGGGGCAGGCGCTGCTCGACATGGCCGAGGCGCTGCCCCGGGATCTGGCCGGGGCGATCGGGTGCATCCTGGCCTGCCGGGGGCGTGTCATCGTCTCGGGGATCGGCAAGTCGGGCCATGTCGGGCGCAAGATCGCGGCGACGCTGGCCAGTACCGGAACGCCCGCCTATTTTGTCCATGCCGCCGAGGCGAGCCATGGCGATCTGGGCATGATCGCCCGGGACGATGTCTGCCTGCTGATCTCCAATTCCGGTGAAACGCCCGAGTTGCGCGACCTTGTGGCCTATACCCGGCGGTTCTCGATTCCGCTGATCGCCATCTCCTCTCGCGCGGACAGCAGCCTGATGCGGGCGGCCGATTACAGGCTGCTGCTGCCGCCGGCGCCCGAGGCCTGTTCGATCGGCATGGCACCCACCACCTCGACCACGCTGACACTGGCGCTCGGCGATGCGCTGGCGGTGAGCCTGATGGCGCGGCGGGGTTTCCGGCCGCAGGATTTCAACGTCTTCCACCCCGGCGGAAAGCTCGGAGCACAGATGGTGAAGGTCGAACAGCTCATGCATGGCGGCGATGCCGTTCCGCTGGTCGAAAGCAATACCGACATGCGCGAGACGCTGCTGGTGATGACCTCCAGGGGGTTCGGTATCGCCGGTGTGCTCGAGGACGGCAGGCTGGCGGGCGTCATCACCGACGGCGATCTGAGGCGCAACATGGACGGGCTGCTGGAGCGCCGGGCAATCGATATCGCCAGCCGTTCTCCGGTCACCGTGCGGCCCGACATGCTGGCCGCCGCGGCCCTGGCAACCCTCAACCAGCGGGCGATCACCGCCCTTTTCGTCGTCGACGAAACCGGTGTACCGGTCGGTGTGCTGCACGTTCACGACTGCCTGAGAGCGGGAGTAGTATGAAGACCGTTATCCTGATCCCGGCGCGCTACGCCTCGACCCGCTATCCGGGCAAGCCGCTGGTTGCCCTGCGCCAGCCCGACGGTACGGAAAAGACCCTGATCCGCATGACCTGGGAGGCGGCCCGGAGTGTCGGCGGTATCGACGCGGTCTATGTCACCACCGACGACGAGCGGATCCGTGCCGAGGCCGAAAGCTTCGGCGCCGGCGTGATCATGACCTCGGACCGGTGCGAGAACGGTACCGCCCGCTGCGCCGATGCCCTGGCGCGTTCGGGCATCGGGGCCGATCTGGTGATCAACCTGCAGGGCGACGCCCCGCTGACGCCGCCCTGGTTCGTCGAGGCGCTGGCCGGGGCGATGGCGGTCGATCCGGAAATCGCCGTGGCAACCCCGGTGCTGCGCTGCGATGCGCTGACCTACGGGCACTTCGTCGAGGATCGCCGCAACGGCCGTGTCGGCGGCACTACCGCCGTCTTCGACACCAGAGGCGATGCGCTCTACTTCTCCAAGGAGGTCATCCCCTGGCTGCCCGGAAACGTGTCGTTCGGGGACGAGCCGATCCCGGTTTTCCACCATGTCGGCGTCTACGCCTACCGCCCGGCGGCGCTCGCGGCCTATTCCGGCTGGGCGCCGGGAACGCTCGAACGGCTCGAGGGGCTGGAACAGCTGCGGTTTCTGGAAAACGGCATGAAGGTGCGCTGCGTCGAGGTGCACGCCCGTGGCCGGGTCTTCTGGGAACTCAACAACCCGGCCGACGTGGCGCGGATCGAAAATGTCCTGAAGACGATGTGATCCCGGCGCCCGTGGTCAGCATGGGCGGCCCTGACGGTCAGCGCGTCACGGACGGGACGAGACCCCGATAGCCGCGCGGCGCGGTTTCCTTGTCCTCCAGCAGAATCGAGGACAGCCGCGCGTTTATGCGGTCCCGGTCGTAGACCTCGGACGCATGGCGCCGGGCGGCGCGGGAAAAATCCGTAAAGAGCTTCGGATCGCAAAGCCGGTCCAGCCGTTCGGCCCAGAGTTCCGGATCGTTGTCGGGCAGCAGGAAGCCCGTCTGCCCTTCGACAATGGTATTCTGCATTGCCGGGGTGTCGCGCACCAGGCAGGGCAGCCCGCTCGACTGTGCCTCCATGATCGCGGCCGGCAGGCCCTCTTCATAGACGGACGGAAAAATCAGCGCCGAGGCGTTGCGGTAGAATTCCGGCATGTTGGAAACGGGGCCGCAACTTTCCACACAGCCTTCGTCCAGCCAGCGCTGAATGTCGTCGGAGGTGATTTTCCCCTGCGCCGCCGGCAATCCGGCAATCGCCAGGCGCCAGTCCGAACCCCGGCGCTTCAGATGCCGCGCAAGGTCGAGAAAAAATCCGATCCCCTTTTCCTGCACCAGCCGTCCGACAAAGACCAGCCGCCGCGCCGCCAGTGGGTCGGCGGCAGGAAAGAAGCGCCGGGTGTTTGTTCCGACCCCGGGAACGACTGCAATCTTCTCGGCCATATGTCCATGCAGCCGTCCGATCAGGGCCGCATCGCGGGGGTTCAGCAACACCCATTGATCCATGCAGCGGGTCAGGTTGCGGAACAGCCAGCGCTTTGGCCCCGCATCTTCCCGCAGGAGAAAGGACAGGGCGCTGCCCAGCCCCTCCATCAGGGCGACGATGCGCGCCTGCGGATGGACGAGGCGGATGATGGCCGGGGTCAGCACGATCGGTTTGGCGTTGAAACAGCAGATCGTATCGGGCCGGTGCCGCCGGATCAGGCGCGTCAGGCGCCGCAGCGGACCGAGATCGCCCCGCCCGGGGGGCGTGGCGTGATTTCCCCCCAGATCGGCCCAACTCACCCCCGGCATTTCGAAGGGGGCGAAGATACCGTCCCCGCTGTCCCCCCAATAGGCGCAGATCACATGACAGTTGTGGTTTTCCACCAGGGTCCGGATGAGCGACCGGCGAAACCGGCAGAAGGGCATGATACTGCCGCCCACGAAGAGCACGACACGTCGGTTCCCTTCAATCACTGCCCGTTCCCTCGCTAGAACCCGTTGTCAACGCTTGTGAACAGTTGCAGGAGGTCTGCCTGCGGGACATTCGCAAAACCAGCCTTACGCGAATGTGAAAATCATAACAACATGAAGTACCACGGGGTTTTGGGAAGATGTGGCGTCTGAGCGGAATATGGCACAATCCGCAAGCCGTTTTTCCCGCGCCGGGGCGGCGGATTTCTTCACGGCTCTGGAAACCCGTGCGGGAGCCGCGTAACCAGTACCAATCGGCCGCCGGATGACCCGGAGCGGTTCGGCAAGCGCGATGGTATGATCCTTGATCTCCGAGAGAACACAAGAAGCACCCCGGATCTATATCGCCTATCACGATATGCGCCCGGTCCTGACCGGCGCGCATCTGATCCCCATACAGGTCGGGCGGGCCATTGCCGATTTCATCCTTCCCGGCGCGGAGGGCGACGATACCGGCGCCAATATTTCAGCCCTCAACCCGGAATATTGCGAATTGACCGCCCATTACTGGGCCTGGAAAAATACCGCTCACGGCGGTCACGTGGGGTTGATGCACTACAGGCGGCTGTTCGATCTGGCGGAGCGGATGAACCCTCGCGGTCATTCGGAACGCTACGTGCTCGATTTCGACAGCCAATCCTATCGCGCTGATGTGGCAGGGTATTTTTCGAACCCGGATTCGGCCGGAATCGATCTTGTCGTTCCGCGACCGGCCCGCCTGATACGCCCGATCCTCAGCCAGTACCGGACCCATCACCGGATCGACGATTTTCTTGTCATGCGGAATGTCGTGGCCAAACGGCACCCGGATTTCCTGCCGGATCTTGACAGGATCCTGCACCGGAACCGGTTTATCATGGGCAACATGTTCATCATGTCCGGCCGGGTTTTCGAACATTACAGCCGCCTGCTCTTCGATATCCTGGACGAGACCCGGGCGCGTATTCCGGACAGGCCACAACCGGAGACGGGATACCAGAGGCGCTATATGGGGTTTCTGGCGGAACGGATCATGACAGCCTATGTATTTGGCAATCACCTGCGGGAGTCGTTTCCCGATCTCGGCATGGCCTACAGGGGCATTGTCAATATCGACAGCAGCATTCCGCGAAAGGCCGGTCCCTTGCGTCTGGCACGCTATTGCCTGCAACGGCGCCTTTCCCTTTCGGATGCGCTGACAGCGATGAAATATGGCGGCTCATCGGATGACAGCCAGTCAAACGGACTTCGCATCAGGTGAAAACGAAATTGTCGCCGGAAAGCTCTCCGAGCCGGATATCATCGAAGGTGATGACGTTCCGGCCGTCGCGATCCATGTCATAGACGACATCATCGCCGATCTGACGGGAGGCACTCCGGAAAGCGCCGAAATCCGAGGCCTCTCCCTTCACGGGGATGAACAGGAGGGTATCGGAAGCGGAGAAATCGCGGATGTGATCGGATCCGAAATTACCCTTGAAAACAAAGGTGTCCCTGCCGGTTCCGCCCATCAGAACATCGTTTCCGGATTCGCCGCAAAGCCGGTCGTTGCCGCTGCCGCCCGAAAGCCTGTCGTTACCGCTGCCGCCATAGAGGCGATCGTCATTGCCCTGGCCGAAGAGCTTGTCATTTCCGCTGCCGCCGAGGAGAACATCGTTGCCATCTCCGCCGACCAGCCGGTCCCGCCCGCTGTCTCCCCAGAGCCTGTCGTAGCCGCTGCCGCCATAGAGACGGTCATTGCCACCCTGACCGAAGAGCTTGTCGCTGCCGCTGCCGCCGAGGAGAAGATCATCTCCGCTACCGCCGACCAGCCGGTCCTGTCCGCCTCCACCCGAAAGCCTGTCGTGCCCGCTTCCGCCATAGAGCCGGTCGTTGCCGCCCTGGCCGAAGAGCTTGTCGCCACCGCCGCCGCCGTTGAGACTGTCGTTGCCATCTCCTCCGACCAGCCGGTCCCGTCCGCCCTTGCCGTAGAGGGTATCGTTGCCGCCGAGGCCATCGATCCGGTTGCCGCCTTCATTGCCGACCAGCCGGTTCGCGGCACCGTTTCCCGAAAGCGACAGATCGTCCGCCCCCAGCAGGCGGGCGTTTGCGATGCCCGATTTCAGGTCCAGGTCCGCCGAAGCCTCCAGCCATGTGGTTCCGACAAGATCGAGCTTGACGTTGCCCGAGGACATGTCGACCCGGGCTGCGGCGCTCATGTCGCCGCGCCGGACGGCGACATCCACCCAGTCGGCGGCGGTGAGTTCGAGCGCATATCCGCCGGCGGACATGCTCTTCGTGCTCTGACCATTGGCCGAAAATACCGTGCCGCTGCGGCCCTCGCCGATCGTATAGAAACGATTGTTGTTCAGGTCGTCGTAGACCACCCCGGTCAGGAAGACCGAATTGCCGGAGCGGGCGAAATTCTCGGTCAGCATCGAGGAATTGTAGGTCTTGCCGTCCTGCTCGAACTTTCCCGCCACCTGGCCGATGCCGATTTCCTGGAAATTGTCCCGCAGGATGTTCACCCGGTGGCCGGCGCTCAGGAACAGGCCGCGGTGATGGGATTCGATCGCCCCGTTGAGGCTGATCGAACCGGTGGAGCCGCGCACCGAGATATTCTCGCCGGCCGACCAGGCCCCGGTGAAATCGTATCCCGCGCTGTCCATCCTCTGATAGGAGCGCGAGCCGCCGGCTCCGGTGTGGCTGAAGACATCGTTGTCCAGCATCCATTTCGAGTGGTTGGTGGCCGCCTCGGCAAGGGCGGAGTTCGGGGCCAGGACCTGCCGGCTCCCGCCGCTCAGCGTGCCGGCCGGCAGATCGTCGTTCAACCGGATGCCGTAACGGGCGGCCTCGCCCAGCGGGTCGAGCCGCGCCCGGTTGATAAGTTCGATCAGATATTGCTCGGCAGCCGTCAGCGAGGAGCTCATCAGGGGCCCTTCTCTTGATGAATCCGGGTGGGTACTGGGACCAACAAACTCGGTTCAACATGAGACACTGATACGGCAGCGCATGGGCACAGCCATGGCGCTTCCCTATATATTGAATGATTCAAACCCCGGATTTCAAGGCCAGAGCGTGAAATCGGGCGGAAAACCCCATCCGGTACCGATGCCCGCAACCCCGAGGCGGGAAACCTCATGGCCCCGTACATTCACGGCTGGCAGCCACTCCGCCGGGAGTTTATACGACCGGCCAGTTCCATCTTGGCGGAGGCCGGCAGGTGAAAAGGGAAGCGGAACAAAAGGTATCCGGCGGCACGGCGCCCGGTGAGCAGGGCGCGCCCCCCGACCTGACCTTCGTGGTTCCCGTCCACAATGCCGAAGCCCATCTGCCCCGGCTGGTGCGGAACGTGTCCAATCTTGGCAGGGACGGGCTGCGTTGCCAGATGGTCTTTGTCGACGATGCGTCTTCCGACGGCAGCGTCGCGGTTCTGAAGGACCTTGCCGGCCGGTATCCGGGTATCGAACTGATCGAAAGTCCGGAAAACCGCGGGGCCGGTCTGGCCCGGAACGCAGGCTGGGCCCGCGCCGCCGGGCGCTACACGATCTTTTTCGATGCCGACGACATCCTGCATGGCGATGTGATCCATGGTGCCATCGCAGACATGGATGCCGACCCGGAACTGGACACGGTACTGTTCGCCTATCGCTACGAGCGCGAGGAAACGGCCAGTTTCACCGACATGGGCTACGAGGACAAGATAACGCTCGCAGCCCTGTTGCAGGGCGCGCCCAGGGCAACGGGCGATATCGAAGACATGGGCCGCCTGCTGGTTTTCACGAATTACCCCTGGAACAAGATCCTGCGCACCGCTCATTTCCGGCAGGCAGGGATGCGCTTTGGCAAGACCCGGGTGAACAACGATATCCTGGGGCATTGGCACAGCCTGCTGCTGGCACGCAGGATCATGGTGCGGGACGCGATCATCTGCACCCATATCGTGCATCCGCAGGGCGGGAACATCACCAACAGTTCCGGCCGCGACCGCCTGCAGATGTTCGAGGCTCTGGACGAGACATACGACCTGCTGGAGGCCAACCCCCATCTGCGCCGCCGGTTTGCGCATTTTTACTGGATTCTTGCAAACCGTCTGGTCCGGTGGGCCAGACCGCGGCTCGATCCCGATTTTCGCCTGCCGTTCGAGATGCGTTATACCGATCTTCTCATGCGGCTCGATCTTGGCGATCTGGCCCGAATGCGCACCAGGCATTCCCCCGATCTGGCCTGCGCACTTGTCAATCACCTGATCCGTTAACGAGGGGCTGCATCCGTGCCCAGGCTTTCCGTCATTGTCACCGCCTATAATATCGAAGCCTATATCCGCCAGAGCCTGGAGGGCATACTGGCGCAGACACTGCGCGATATCGAGATCATCGTCGTCGATGACGGATCGACGGATGCCACGCCAGACATCATCCGGGAATACGCCGAAAGGGATGCGCGCATCCGCCCGATATTGTTTGCGGAGAACACGGTTGGCGGCGTCGCGTCGGCGGCAAATGCCGGTCTGGATGCGGCGAGCGGCGATTTCATCGGCTTTGCCGATGGCGACGATCTTTACGAGCCGACCATGTTCGAAACCCTCCATGACGCGGCTGTCGCGAATTCCGCCGATCTGGCAATGTGCCGCTACCAGCTGCTGGACGAATCCGACGGACAACTGAAGGAACCGGCCGAGACCGACCAGTGGAAGCCATATCCCCGAACCGTCGCGCGCGATCTGGATGTCCGGATACGGCGCGAAATGCTGCGGTTCATTTCCGTGCCCTGGCGCAAGATATATCGCCGCGATCTGATCGAGCGGGCCGGTCTGCGCTTTCCCGTCGGCGATTTCTTCTTCGAGGACAATCCGTTCCATTGGGCGGCGATCCTGAGCGGCCAGCGCATCGTGCTGGTCCCCGAAAGGCTCTGCCAGCATCGTGTCGCGCGGGCAGGACAGACGATGGCCACCGCAGACAGCCGGCTGCTGCGGATATTCCTCCACCACGACATCATTCGCGACCGCTTGCGACAACAGGGGCAGGAAGACATCTATGGCATGGACCTGCTGCGCTGGGTGGCCGGCCAGATGTCCTGGGTCAGCCAGCGTGCGGCAGGCGACGTGCAGCGCGAGCTTTACGACGCGCTTGTTCCGGTGATCGGACAGTATGATGCTGTCACCATCGGGAAGTTCGGCGAAATCAACGGGCCGGGGCCGACATACCAGATGCTGGCAGCCCTGAAGGCGGCGGATTTTCAGGGGTTTTCGCGTGCAGCAGGATGGAGTGGCGCAAATGGCCGGGTCAGGCGCGCCGGTTCCGGGTCTCCATTTTCCGGAACGCTGCTGTCGCGCGGAATGTATCACCTGAGACAGTCCGGCATCCGCAATACCGCCAGAATGACGGCCTCCTACATTGCGAAAAAGAGCGGTATCGGCAGAAACCCCCATGCTCGCCGCGGCGGGGCAGACAAAAGCCCCATCACCAACGAGGAGATCATGGCCGCACTGATCATCCTGCAGCGGGACATGCGCAATCTGCGTGACGAACTGGTGACATTGCGCAGCGGTTTGAATGCCGGAACCGGACAGGTCCGGTATCAATCCGGCCCGGAAAGTACCGGGGCCGAGCGCCTAGATTGATCCCGGGAATGACGGTGCGTCGGAGAGGTGATGTGCCCTCGTGCGATTTGAACGCCTGAAATCGTCCCATATCCTTTGCCCCAAATTCATAAGATATGATGACGCGTCGTCACGCAGCTTCCTGATACGATCAGTGGAAATATCAGGGACACCGGCATCTATTGCATCGAATACGCTTCCATCGTTGGCCGCGAACACATATTTTTCGCGACCTATGGATTCCATGAAACTGCGTGCTTTTACCACGGGGTTCATCGAGATCGTTGGAACGCCATACATTGAAGACACTATCGTGGTGTGCAGTTTCATGCTCAGGACCAATGAACACTCTCCCAGTGCACGACTGATGTCGTCCAGGTCCTGACTGTAAAACGTCTCCTTGCCCGGCACTTCGAGAGTTTTCGAATTCTCATAATCTTTTCTGCCGTGGTTTCCGACACCGCCGATCACATGCCGCACCCGCCAGCCTTGTCCGGATAATTTATGCGCGATCTCTCCCATGAGTTTATATTCCCTGGGATGCTTTATATGTCGCGTCACCAGCCCCAGAACAGGCGGTCCATCCGGGCGGATTGCCGGTGGCAGGGGCAATGCGCAGACCAGATCCGGCGCAATCCCGACTTCGACATTCGGCGCGACATTGGTGTCTATCCAGATCTTCGAATCCGAATCCCGCATCGTGATCGATTTCACATTTCTGTTCTTTAGAAATTTTCTCCATGCTTCCAATGTATTGGGGTTAATGTCCGGTCTGTTCCGTTCAACGCCGATACCAGCCACATGCAGGGGCCGCCTGAGGTAATAGGGATGTATAAAATCGCGATCTATTTTCTCCCGATAGGGACATAGCAGATCTCCCCCGCCAAGTACGATGGCATCCATGAGATCGACGCGTGCTTTCCCAAAGTCCTGAAGATAGCCTGGTTGAGGAAGCCCGGTAAGGAGATGCAGGTCGGCCCACCGACCAAACCAGTGCTGGTATGTCTTGACATAAAGCTCATCCCCATAGTTTCCACGGCCAAAGGAACCGGTCAGGCCGATCCTCGGCCTCATCCGGATATCCCGCTGCCCGGACAATGGAAAAATCTTGTCGAGAAATCTCATTTTCTTCCAGCACCCCAGTGTACGGAAAACATATTCCACCTGGCTCATTCCAGGTCCGGCGCCCTGGAATGTCCGCAGCTTATCAGGGCAAAAACCGTCAACCCGATCAGCTATCACCGTGGCCGAATGGCGCGCCCCAAGGCCCGCACCGGGGCGGTTATTCTCCAGGATGTGCTTTTCTCGATATCGCGGACACGGGCCTGGCTCTGTGCGGCACGTTTGGTCAAGGCGGCGTTCTCTGTCGAGAGTTTTTGCTTGTGATCACGGAACTGCTTTTCCGAGGTATAGAATTCGTCCGTAATCCGGGCCAGATCCTTCTCAAGTTTCCGGCATCGCTTCTCAAGATCCTCGGCATTCCGCGTTTCCTGCTCGAGTTCGATGACCGCCCGCGTCAGGGAGACCACTTCCTTTTCCTTGTCGGCGAGGTCCTTTTTCAGCGCCCTGTTTGCGTCGAGCACCGCTTCCCTGTGCTGCAGCTCCTTCAGCAGGCTCAGCGGATATTTCGCGGCAACGACCGGGCTGACGAAGGCCATGTTCATGCGCCTCAGCACCGGCCGGTCGTCGATCCATTCGTGAGTCTGCTCGTAGATACGGAACAGGCGATAGTCATGCGCAAGCAGGATATCCTCGATGGTCCGGTAATAGGTCTGCTGGGCATTCTCCCGGTTCACGCCGGCCTCGATGTAGATGACCTCGATGGCGTGATTGGCAAGCAGGGTCTCCGCCCCTTTCAGGACCTCGGCCTCGTGCCCCTCGACATCGATCTTGAGGATCGAGATATGCCCGTCGGGGAACAGCGTCGCGAGGCTGTCCAGCGTTCGCGCCTCGACGTCGAACAGCGTCTGGACATTGTCCTGTTCACCCGCACCCTCCCCGTCGCGCACGACCGAGCTCATGTCGCGCATGTCGCGCAGTTTCACCGTTCCCGGCGCGTCCGATATCGCGAGGTTGAGGCAGGTTGCCCGATCCTCGGCCTCCAGCGCCGAGACCGTCTGCTGAAGCTGCTGACAGATTTTCGGGTTTGCCTCCACCAGGCAGGCCCGGTTGACCTTCAGCGGTGATCTGTAGATCGCCGCGAAGGTATCGCCCCGGTTCGCCCCGATATCCGCATAGATGACCTGCCGCCGCAGGAAAAAGGGCTCGATGTCCTTGAGAAAACCGGAAATCGCATTGCTTGCGGCGGGCGTGTGCGGCGCCTTGGTGTCCATGTGAAATATCGCCTGTCTGTCTGGCCGGATCGGTGTTTGCGCGACAATAGGGGATGCCAAAAGGGGAGTCACCGGCTTTCATCCGGGCGGGCGCTTCCGGCTCAGATCGGGATGCCTCTGGTGGTGTACTGCACACCGCTTCGCCGCCAGGCGATGGTGGTCACCCATCGGTGGCCGGGAATCCAGCCCGCCCGGTCACGGCCAAGCTGTTCGAAATGAACCACGTTGAAATCGGGCCGAAGCAACGGGGCCATTCCGGCATAGCGGCCGTTATGGGTGGTGATCCGCTCCGTATTGTCCAGAACCAGAATGCCGTCCCCCGCCAGAAGATCCAGCCGCAGAACCTCGCGCAGGCAGGCAACCCGGTCCCGGCCGTCGATGCTGATCAGGTCGAACTTCTCCGTCCCGGCCTCTGCCTCGATCCGGTCGGAATAGGGCCGCCCGGCCAGAATCGCCCGGGGGTGGGGCAGGTCGAGGATCTCCAGCATCTTCACAACACGCCCGAACCACTCGGCATCGTGCTCGAAGCTGACGATCGCCTCGGCCCGGTCGCGCAGGAACAGCGTGCTGGCACCCATGCCAAATTCCAGAACCCGCGGGAGGCGGCTGTTACCGGCGTTGAACCATTCGGTCCAGGCGCACATGAAGCCCACGGAATCGTCTGTCATCCAGGGAACCACACGCATCGCCATCGGTAGGAACCTTTCCTGCTGGTCCGCAATATACCGTCTTAACGCGGGGTGCCGGAAAGTGGCAAGGCCGGCCTCCGGCGGAAATCGTACCCACGCGCGCTACGCAATGCCTTTGCCGGGCCTGTTATCGTCAGGTGCTTTCCCGGGCAGTTTCCGATGTGATCGCCTGTTCGTACATCTCCCGATGTGCGGGATGCGGGGCGAACAACCCGGGCTGGCGTGCCTCGTGCGCCGGACGGAGCATGGCCGCCAGATCGCTGATCCGGGCCAGCGCGTCGTCCGGCGCCGTGCCGAAGATACGCTGGAGATTCCCGGCCGTGCGATCATGGTAGCCCGAGGCGGTTTTCAGCATGGCGCCGCGCAATTCCTCGGAATACAGGCGGACCAGCTTGTAGTGAAGGATCGGCAGGATGGGCGCGCATGCCCACTCCTCCGGACCGGGCGCCGGCTGGCCGCCGGAGTTGTGGAAGGTATGAAACCCCTGATTGAGGTGGCGCCATTCGCGCAGGCGGAACAGGGGAAACTTGCGCAGGCTGTCCACCGTTCCAAAGGCGTGATGACGGATGTCGAAGCGCCAGGAAAGCCCGGCATGGGGGCCAAAGGCCCAGGCAACCGGCGGCAGCGCCGAATATTCGCCCGGCATGGGGTCGGTGCGGTCGCAGAAGGCCCCGAGCAGCACATCGAAATCGGATGTATCGGCAACCGGCCCGGACGGATCCGCAACCATGTCCAGCAACAGGGCCGGGCAGAATTCGCGGCCCTGCTGCTCCAGTTCGGCGGTCAGTTCGGCAAGGCTGCCGTATGGTTCGGGCAATTGCAGGAACTCGTCCGCATCGGCGGTGACTATCCAGCCCCCGTCGGGAACGAAGGCCCGCATCAGACCCTCCAGCCACAGGGTCTTGGAGGTCTTGAAGTCGCCGACTTTCGGTCGGTACACGTGCACATCGGCGCCCAGACCGAGCCTGCGCACCGGCGTGTCGGAATGATCGTCCACAAGAACGAAGCGGGACACTCCGAGATCGCGGTAATGCCGTATGAAACGGGGCAGGAACATCGCTTCGTCGTGCACACAGGCGAAAAGGGTGATGTCCCCGGGCCCGACCACCGGCGGTTCGGAGGCTTCGCGGGTTTCAAACAGCATCCCGACGAACCTGTCCCGGGGCAGGCGTTCGAGCAACCGGCGCTTGTGGGTTTCCACGTGCGCAAGATAGGATTTCCTGTGCGCGCTCTCCGGCGCGCGGCGCAGGGCACTGAATGCCGCGTTGAAATTGTTCATGTCCTGCAGATGGACATCCTGCTTGTCGTAATCGCCGCCGCGCTGGTTCAGGGGCAGCCTGCGGGCGGGCGGAGAACTGTATTCCCGGCGGTTGGCAAGCCGCTCGGCATCGCGGAACGCCTGTGCATTGTATGACAGCGTAAAGATGTTCCGTTCCGGATCGGACGCAATAAACGGCAATGCCGGGAACTGCCCGAGTGCCCCGAGGATAAGATCGATCTCGTCATATTGCCGCGGCAGCAGCCCCGGGTCGTAGCCGACATGGCGATAGACCGACGCGGGCAGGGTAACGCGCCCGCTTGTTCCGTCGCCCCAGTTGCCAGTGAAATGATGCAGGACAAACCCGCGCGGATGGGCATCCATCAGGTCGAGCAGATGCTGCGTTTCTTCGGCGGTAACGAAGTTGTCGCCATCGAGGCTGGAGTAGTACGCACCGCCGATATGCCGGCGGAACGCGTTCTTGGCCTTGGCGAAATGCCAGGTGTCGAGCGTATCGCGGTCGCGGATCAGGCGGAGATAGCCATCGGAAAGCGCCTCCGCGCATGTGTCGCGCACCCAGCGTTCCGGCCCGGGATCGTCTCCGAAAAGAACCAGAACGAATTCTATGCTTCCGCGAAATACCGCGTTGGCACCGAGGTTTTCGCGCAGCGTGCCCTTCAGGTCGTCGAGCCGGCCCATGATCGGGATACAGTAGGAAATCCTGCACCCGTCCCGCAGCGGCCCCCATGTGGCCGCCATGTTCCGGTCCAGCTCGCTCATGCGGCGGTTCAGTTCGTTCGCGTTGCGGCAGCGCGCGCCGCCATTCGTGGCACAACGGTAATCGAGCAGCGGATTGCCGCTCTCATGCCGCACCTCATAGGTATCCAGATAGAAACCCGTATCGAAATCCGGCCCCGGATCGCGGCGTAACATTGCACCAAAACGCAGAAAATGCTCGACCGGGTCGATCCGGGTCCGGTCCACATCGGGATAGCGCCGGCGATACCACGTCATGTCGAACTCAGGCGCAACCAGAATGGTCCAGTAGTGGTGGCGGTGATCCATGTCGCGCGATCCGTATGGTTTCCCCTGCTGCCGGATTGCATTAGCAGTATCCCCGGCAATACGCTACGTGCGTCGGGCAGACCGGCTCGACTGACGCGGAGCCATGGGTTGCTTGAGGAAGCTGGAAAAATGGGAAACGACACCCCTCCGATCATCATCTGGACCACCCAACGGACTGGTGGAACAAATCTGGCGCGACACCTTCTGGCTCTGTCACCCTACAAGGTGAAGCATGAACCCTTCAACAAACCGCGTGAATTTGGCCACATCACGACGGATTGGATAAAGAGACAGGACATCGTGGCAACCGAAGCGGAAATCGAAGCGACGCTTTCAGATCCGATCAACATCAAGCACTGCGTTGAGATGGTTCCCAAAGAGATAAACGCTTGCTTGGCCAAACATGCAGTACGACATGATTATCTCAACCTCTTTTTGGTTCGGGAGAACGCGTTACAGCGGCTTCTATCAATGGAATATGCACAACGCACCAAGGTCTGGGGCCCCAACCACGAAAAACCAGATGAGGACAATGATCCCGCTTTTGAGGCGTCGCTTGATATCGAAAAGCTCGTCGAGCATGAGAAAAAATGCGTCATGCGGCTCAACAAACTCTGGAACTTTCTGCACACAGCCGGAGCGCGAGTCCATGCCCTGTCCTTCGAACAGGTTTATGAGAGCAGTTTCGAAGCGGCGGTTGCACAGGTCTCCGCTACGATCTCATTTCTCGGGTACAACTTGCAGCGCACACGCGCAGAGGACCGTATCCGGGGGTTGCGGGAGACGGGAAACCAGGACACGCGGGATCGATACCAAAAATTTGAGGGCATAGGCACGCTTGATACTGCCTTGAAAACGGTACCGGATTTTGCATTCCTCCGTTAACGATGATGCGGTGTAGCCTGGTCAAAATGGTTCCGATGTTGAGAACATCCCCGGGCACCCTCCGGTTCCGGAAAAGAGCTGTCGGCAACGAATGAATGATCGGGACGGAAAGATGTCGAAACTTCTGATGGTGGGCGCGGGGCTTTCCGGCGCGGTGATCGGC
>NZ_JBKEAE010000135.1:0-2461 GCF_047971885.1 Tropicimonas sp.
TCTACCTGTACGGCAGCCACGATGCCGATACGGTGCCCGACGATGTGGAACCGCTGCTGATCGAGGCGGCGATGGCCTTTGGCACCGGGCACCACGGCACGACGCTGGGCTGCCTGCGCGCGCTCGACCGGCTGGTGACGTCGGGAAAAACGCCGCTGCCCGTTGCTGATATAGGCTGCGGAACCGCCGTTCTGGCGATGGCCGCCGCCCGGGTATGGCCCGAGGTCGTTCTGGCATCGGATATCGACCCGGTGGCGGTGGAGGTGGCCGCGGCCAACGTGTCGGCAAACGGGCTCGACGGCCGCGTGCGCTGTATCGAGGCAACGGGGCTCGACCATCCGGAACTGGCTGCCGGGGCGCCCTATGGCCTGATCTTCGCCAATATCCTCAAGGCGCCGCTGCTGGCGCTGGCGCCGGATATCGCCGGGGCGCTCGGGTCGGGCGGCTACGCCATCCTGAGCGGCCTGCTGAACGAGCAGGCGGACGAGGTGATCGCCGCCTATGACGCCGCCGGCATGGAGGTCGACGGGTCCGAGCGGATTGGCGACTGGACGACCCTTTGCCTGAAAAGGCGCTGAACGGGCTGTCCTGATCACACTGCCGGGGCGCAGCAAAAACCTGCGTTCGCTTGCCGACGCAGGTTTCAGGCGTTGCAAACGGGCGGCCGCAAACGCCTCGCAGAGGGAGCGTCATTACCTTTTGCACATTGGTCACACGACGACGGCTTCTTTGGGTTGATCCGCGAATGGCGGCCTGTTCATGCGATAGCGGCGGTTGCAGGCAGTGAAACTCCGGTCAGGTGGCGGTCATCGGCATATCCATTGCCTTCCGGGACGCAGGCCGAGGGAATGCCGGACCATTTTTGGCGCCACTCCCTGGGATCACTGTGGCATGGCGCAGTTGCGGGTTCTCCACCGGTTCTTTCGCCCGGCTCAGGCCTTCTGCAGCGCGCGCACCTCGATCTCGCCCTCCTCGCGCGCCTTCATCGCCATCGCGGCGGCGTGAACGGCGGCCAGCGTGGTGAAATACGGGATGTGATCCATCAGTGCCACCGAGCGCATCGAGCGCGAATCCTCGACCGCCTGCGCGCCTTCGGTGGTGTTCATCACCAGTTGCACCCGCCCGTCCTTCATCACATCGACGATGTTGGGCCGGCCTTCGTAGACCTTGTTCACGATCTGGGCCTCGATCCCGTTCTGCCTGAGGAAGGCAGCGGTTCCACGCGTCGCGACGATTGAAAACCCGAGGTCCTGAAGCGTCCGGGCGGTTTCGAGCAATTGTGCCGTCTTGTCCGCCGGCTTGATCGACAGGAAGACCGTGCCGCCGGTCGGCAGGTCGGTGCCGGCACCGATCTGCGCCTTGAGGAAGGCGCGCGGGAAGCTCTTGTCAGACCCCATGACCTCGCCTGTCGAGCGCATTTCGGGACCGAGCAGCGTATCGACGCCGGGGAAACGGGCGAAGGGCAGCACCGCCTCCTTGACGGCGAAGGTGTCGATCTGCGGATCGACCAGATCAAAGGCCGAGAGCTTTTCGCCCGCCATCAGCCGCGCGGCGATGGAGGCGATGGGCGAACCCACCGCCTTGGCGACGAAGGGCACGGTGCGCGAGGCACGCGGATTGACCTCGATCAGATAGATCTCGCCGTCCTTGATGGCGAACTGGACATTCATCAGCCCGACAACGTTGAGCGCCCGGGCCAGAGCCTCGGTCTGCTGTTTCAGCGCGGCGATGGTCTGGCGCGACAGCGAGTAGGGCGGCAGCGAGCAGGCGGAATCTCCCGAATGCACACCGGCCTCCTCGATATGCTGCATGATCCCGGCGACATGCACGCCGGTGCCGTCGCTCAGCGCGTCGACGTCGATCTCGATGGCGCCCGACAGGTAGCTGTCGAGCAGCACCGGGCTCGCGCCCGAGACCACCACCGCCTCGGAGATGTAGCGTTCGAGCTGGGCATGATCGCGCACGATCTCCATCGCCCGGCCACCAAGCACGTAGGACGGGCGGATGACCAGCGGGAAGCCGATCTCGTCGGCGATGCGGATTGCCTCCGCATCCGAGGTGGCAATGCCGTTGCGCGGCTGCTTCAGGCCAAGCCGGTTGACGAGTTCCTGGAAACGCTCGCGATCCTCGGCAAGGTCGATCGCATCCGGCGTCGTGCCGAGAATCGGGATGCCGGCCTCCTCCAGCGCATTGGCGAGCTTGAGCGGCGTCTGGCCGCCGAACTGCACGATCACCCCGTGCAGGCTGCCGCGTTCCTGTTCGACGCGCAGGATCTCCATCACATGCTCGAATGTCAGCGGCTCGAAATAGAGCCGGTCGGAGGTGTCGTAGTCGGTCGAAACCGTCTCCGGGTTGCAGTTGATCATGATCGTCTCGTAGCCCGCATCCGTCAGCGCGAAACAGGCGTGACAGCAGCAGTAATCGAACTCGATCCCCTGGCCGATCCGGTTCGGGCCACCGC
>NZ_JBKEAE010000139.1:0-44896 GCF_047971885.1 Tropicimonas sp.
TTCTGCCTTCTGTCGGATTTCCTACCCGGATCGCATGCGGAACAGAAAAAGCGGTCGTTCGTATCTAGCACGGCGAACGACTGGAAAGAGCCCATTTTTCCTGTTTCTGTACTACTAACGAATGTCAGCAACCGTCTCCCGGCAGAGCGCGATTTCTCACTGTCTCTTTGCGGGTAGCGGGGGTCGATTCCGGTAGGGGCTGGATCGTAGCATAAGCCATGTTTACCCTTAGAACGTACAGTATTCGTCCTGATACTGGTTCAACAGTGCAAGTAAACGGCGAGGCTGCGTTTCATTCGCGACAGGTTCCATCAAAAATCGGATGAACAAGACAGGCTGTTCAATCTCGACACCTGCTGTGTCCGACCAGATTAGAGGCTCATAGGGGGGCTCAAAATACAATTGGAGCAATGCTGTACCGTTTGGCTCGTTACCTCTCCCTACCACGAAAGCAAACTCATTGCCAATCGGGACCGATGAGTCCGGAATGCGTGTGCGTGCCAAATCGAATGTGATCTCGACCGATGGTTCTTCCAAAGGATTTTGGTCGTGAATTTTTACTGTCCGAGCCGTCACGTCACAGCCATTCACCTCCATTTCGCGGCGATAAATCAGCGGGGGAAGCAGCGTCCCACCGACACCTGAGCCTGCGCTGGAAATTTCACCCGTATAAAAATAAGCTTGGCTTGACGTGACCGACGCCTCTTCGATCTGACTGGCAAGCACGGATTGCGCGTCATCGGCTTGCGCATCGAATCCTATGAAGAACAAGATCATCGAGAAAGCAAATCGCAGGTTCATTAGCATCGTCTCGTTTGAATATGGGATAATTTTGGACAATTTTCGCGCCAATAAGATAGAGCATTTATGAACTGAAATATCCAGTAGCTTCAAATGGTACAGGGCTTGCGGATTTTCTTATGATCCTGCCCCTATGGCCGTCTGGGGCGCAGCCAAGCATCCTGCCTAAGCGGAAATAGCAGTCATTCGCGCAGCCGCAGCGAATTGCCGCTTCGTCCGCTCACCGGACCTTCGCGCGCCTAGCGTCGAAAGTCCGGTTTGGGTCGGAAATGCCTGACGATTGGGTCAAGAGTGCTTGGCGCCGCCCACTGACAGGTTCAGAAAACCCGGCGCATCGTGTCAAATATGCACGGCGTTCGACATCCGTATTCGTTGAAGATCTCAGCCGGAGCGTCCGGGCGGGTGCGGCGGGCGTCCGGGTGTGGGGCGGGGCGGTCTTGCCCATTTCGTCGTTCGCGGCCATCCTGTTCCGGCCGGACGGATTGCTTTGGCGCAGCGCGGGATTTAACGGAAATGACCGGTTTTTGCGGGGCGAAGGTTGCGATCCTTTACAACGGTCATGTCCTGTCCATCCTGCGTGACGACGATGCCCGCATTCCCTTTCCCGGCCAATGGGACCTTCCCGGTGGCGGCCGGGAGGACGGCGAGACACCGGTGGAATGTGTCATCCGCGAAACCGCCGAGGAGCTATCGCTTCACCTTTCGCCCACAGACATCACCTGGCAAAAGCGCTACACCGGCACGCCGCCGGCCTCGGGCATTTCGTGGTTTCTGGTCGCAAGGCCGCCGGTTCTCGACCCCGCGCATATCCGGCTTGGCAACGAGGGGCAGATGTGGAGATCGCTCACCATCGCCGATTTCATGTCGCTCGAAAATGCCGTTCCGCACCTGAAGCTGCGGCTGGCCGATTATCTCGGCCGGACAGACCGGGCACTGGTGACGCCAGTCCCGGCGTCCTGAAATCCGCCTGCGGACAAAAGGGAAAGCCCCGATGCGCTGCCGGAAACGAAAAGCGCCCGGCAACCGGCCGGGCGCTTCTGGTGTCGGACAGCCGCGCGATCAGAACGGGCTGTCGGGGAAGTAGAATTTCTCGGCGTTGTCCCTGGTGATCAGCACCGAGCCGATGATGAAGGTGCCCGAGACCGGCGCGTTCGAGACATAGTTGAGCGCCGTCAGTTCGATGGCCGTTGCCGCCATCGAGGGCGGATAGGTCACGTTGGCCTTGACGTAGGGATCTTCGTCGCGCACGCGGGCGATCATTTCCTTCATGCCGGCACCGCCAAGCACCCACATCTCGTCCATCCGGCCGGATTCCTTGATGGCGGCCAGAACGCCCACCGCCATATCGTCGTCCGAGGCCCACACGGCGTCGATCTCGGGGTATTTCGACAGGAAATCCTGCATCACCTTGAAGGCGTCGTCGCGGTTCCAGTTGCCGTGCTCCATGCCCAGCACCTCGATGTTCCTGCCGTCGATGGCGGCCAGGAACCCTTCGACCCGCTCGTTGTCGATGGTGGTGGGAATGCCGCGCAGGATAACGATCCTGCCGCCGTCGGGCAGCATCTCGGCAAAGAACTGGCCCGCGACGCGACCGAAGCCGGGGTTGTCGCCGGCGACGTAGAGGTCCTCGATACCGTCCTCCGAAAGGCCACGATCGATCACCGTCACCCAGGCGCCCGCGTCCTTCACCCGCTTGACCGGTGCGGTCAGCGGCTCGGATTCGAACGGCAGAACCACCAGCGCGTCGATATTGCGCGTAGCCACCATATCCTCGATATCGTTGACCTGCTTGGCCGGATCGCCGGCGGTCGCAAGCACGAAATCGAGCTGCGGATAGGTCTCCTCCAGCCGGGCGATGGCCTGCTCGGTGTGAAAGTTCAGACCCCCCGCCCAGCCATGGGTCGCCGCCGGAATCGATACCCCGATCACCGTCGTATCCTGGGCGAAGGCCGGCGGAACCAGCGCCATCGCGAGCGCCGCGGCACCGAACATGTGTTTCATCGTCATTTCCTCACTCCCTGTGTTTGCCTCTTGCTGGCGGGCTTTCTCCCGTCAGCGGGCCGGTTTCCTGGCACGTTGGAGAACAACCGCCAGAATGATGATGACGCCCTGGATCGCCCCGTTCAGATAGGGGCTTACCAGATCCGTCAGGTTCAGGATATTGTCGATCAGCCCGAGGATCAGCACACCCACCACGGTGCCCCAGACCCGGCCGAAACCGCCCTTGAGCAGCGTGCCGCCGATGATGACGGCGGCGATGGTTTCCAGTTCCCACAGAAGACCGGTGGTGTTCGAGGCCGAGCCGAGGCGCGGCACGTAGAGCACCGACGCCAGCCCGACCAGCAGCCCGAGCACGACATAGGTCATCATGCGCACGCGGTTGACGTGGACGGCGGAATAGCGCGCCACCTGCTCGTTCGAACCGATGGCGGCGCAGTGGCGGCCGAAGGCGGTGCTGCGCATGGCGATCTCGCCCAGCACGGCAACCAGCGCGAAGACGAGGATCGGCCAGCGGATACCGAACAGACCGCCGTAATAGACCGGCTCGTAGAGACCGCCGAGCGCGAAATTGAGCGATATGGTGCCGCCGTCGGCCAGCCAGGTGACCAGCGAACGGAAGATCACCATCGAACCGAGCGTGACGATGAACGCCTCGATCCCCATCCGGGTTATCAGCAGGCCGTTAAGCGCCCCCAGCAGTGCACCCAGCATCAGCCCGGCCCCCGCACCCAGAACGATCACCCCCCAACTGGTTCCGATCGCCGGAATCAGGGCGTTCATGATCAGGATCATCACCCCCGCGATGAAGGCGGTCATCGAGCCTACCGACAGGTCGAGCCCACCGGCGGTTATGACAAAGGTCATGCCGACGGCGATGATCCCGATGAAGGCCGAGCGCGACAGAACGTTGACGATATTGCGCGCGGCCAGGAAATCGGGATTGAGCAGCGCGCCGATCACCACAAGCACGACAAGCGCGACAATCGGACCAAGCACCTGAATATCCAGGCGGAACCGGCCCCTGTTGCCTGCGGAAGTTGCCGGTGTCTCAGCCATTCGCGCCCTCTTTCCTGTCCAGTCCCATGGCGAGGCGCAGGATTGCGTCCTCGTTCACGTCGTTCCCCGATACCTCGCCCGCCACCCGGCCGCTGCGCATCACCACCACCCGGTCACACAGGCCGATGATCTCGGTCATCTCGGAGGAGATGACGATCACCGAATGGCCGTTGTCGATCAACCCGTGAATGAAGCCGTAGAACTGCTGCTTGGTGCCCACGTCGATGCCGCGCGTCGGCTCGTCGATGATAACAATCTGCGGCCCGGCCAGCATCGTCTTGGCCAGCAGCAGCTTCTGCTGGTTGCCGCCCGACAGGTTGCCCACCAGCACCTCGCGCGATGGGGCGCGGATGTCGAATTCCCCGATGGCGCGGGTCAGCGCCGCCTCCTCGGCCGGCCTGTCGATCAGCACGCTGGTGAACTTCTTCAGCGCCAGAAGCGTCAGGTTGCGCCGCATGTCCTGCGTCAGGATCAGCCCGTGTTCCTTGCGGTCCTCGGGCAGATAGACCAGCCCGGCATCCATCGCCGCCTCGACCGAACGGATCGCCACCGGCGCGCCGTTGATCGCGATCGCCCCAGTTGCCGGCCGCACACCGATCAGACCCTCCATCAGTTCGGTACGGCCGGAACCGACAAGCCCGGCAAAACCCAGTATCTCGCCGCGCCGCAGGGTGAAGCTGACATCCTTCACATCGTTTTCGACTGAAACCCCCGTCACTTCGAGCACCGGCGCCGCATCGTGCGGCGGTTGCTTGGGCGGGAACATGTCGGACAATTCCCGCCCGACCATGGCTTCGGCCATCCGGTCGACGCTCAGTTCGCCGCGCCCCGCCGTCACGATCATCCGCCCGTCGCGCATGACGCTGACCCGGTCGGCGATGCGCGCCACCTCGTCGAGCTTGTGCGAGGTATAGAGGATCGCCACACCCTCGGCCCGGAGCCGCTCGATCTGCCGGAACAGCACCTCGGTCTCGCGCGTCGTCAGCGCCGCCGTCGGCTCGTCCATGATCAGTACGCGCGCGGCGCGCGAAAGCGCCTTGGCGATCTCGACCATCTGCTTTTCCGGGACCGAAATATCGGAAACCCTGGCGCGCGGGTCGAGCGGCGTGTCGAGTTCCTCCAGCAGAGTCCGGGTGCGCGCCCGCATCGCCGCCTTGTCGAGCAGCCAGCCCCGCTTCAACTCGTGGCCGAGAAAGATGTTCTGCTCGACCGACAGAAGCTGGGCGAGGTTGAACTCCTGATGGATCAGCGTCACGCCCCGCGCCTCGGCCTGCCGCGAGAGGGCGAAGCTGACCGGCGCACCATCGAGCGCGACCTGCCCCGACGACGGCGCCAGATAGCCCGACATGATCTTCATCGTCGTCGATTTCCCGGCGCCGTTCTCACCGATCAGGGCGTGCACCTCGCCGGGGAAAAGCGCGATGTCGATGTCGTGCAGGATCTGCACCGGACCGAAGGACCGGCTGACGCTCCTCAGTTCCAGCACCGGCGCCACCGGCAGCGCTGGCTGCGGTGGCGCGTTTGCTGAATGGGCTGCGGTCGCCGCCACGGCGTTCAGGCCAGCCTGATCCACGCTGCATTGCGGGCCGAGGACCGCACGCAGGCATCGACAAAGGCAACCCCCGCCACCCCGTCATCGACCGTGGGATAGACCACATCCGCCGGTACCGGCTGCCCGGCCATCTTCGCCCGGATCGCCTGCGCGGCCTCGGCGTAGATATTGGCAAAGCCCTCCAGATACCCCTCGGGGTGGCCGCCCGGCGTGCGGCTGACACGCGCCGAGACATCGCGCGCGCCCGCACCGGCACGGGTCAGCAGGCGCCTGGGCTCGCCAAAGGGCGTGAACCACAGGTAGTTCGGATCCTCCTGCGCCCATTCCAGCCCGCCCCTGTCGCCATAGACTCGCAGGCGCAGCGCGTTTTCGTTGCCGGGCGCCACCTGGCTGCACCACAGCATCCCGCGCGCCCCGCCCTTGTAGCGCAGCATCACGTGGGCGTTGTCGTCCACCCTTCGGCCCTCGACGAAGCGCTGAAGATCGGCCGACAGCGATTCGAGTTCCAGACCGGTGACGAAACCGGCAAGGTTGAAGGCATGGGTGCCGATATCGCCGGTGGAACCGCCCGCCCCCGAACGCGCCGGGTCGGTCCGCCATTCGGACTGCTTGTTGTCGCCACTCGTCTCGACCGCCTCGGTCAGCCAGTCCTGCGGATATTCGACCTGAACCACCCGGATCGTGCCGATCTCGCCGCCGGCGATCATCCCGCGCGCCTGCCGGACCATCGGATAGCCGGTATAATTGTGTGTCAGCACGAACAGCGCATCGCTTTCATGCGCCAGTTTCGCCAGCCGGCGCGCGTCGGGCAGGGCCGAGGTCAGCGGCTTGTCGCAGATGACGTGGATGCCGCGTTTCAGAAACTCGCGCGCCACCGGATAGTGCATGTGGTTTGGGGTGACGATGGCAACGGCGTCGATACCGTCCTTCAGGCGCTTTTCGCGGATCGCCATCTCGCGGAAATCCGAATAGCTGCGATCGGGGGCAAGACCCAGCCACTCACCGCTTTCCCGCGCCTTTTCCGGGGTCGAGGACAGCGCGCCGGCGACCAGATCGAAATGCCCGTCCATCCGCGACGCGATGCGGTGAACCGCCCCGATGAAGGCGCCCTTGCCACCGCCGATCATGCCCAGCCTGATACGTTCAGCCATTTCAGCCCCCGATCCCCAGCATCCTGCGGTTCGCGGCCTCGTCGGCACCGCTACCGGCGAAATCGTCAAACGCCTTGTCGGTCACCCGGATGATGTGGTCGCGGACGAATTGCGCCCCTTCGCGCGCGCCGTCCTCGGGGTGTTTCAGCGCGCATTCCCATTCGACAACCGCCCAGCCGTCGAAATCGTTTGCCGCCATCTTCGAGAAGACCGCCTTGAAATCTACCTGCCCGTCGCCCAGCGAGCGGAACCGCCCCGCCCTGTCGACCCATGACTGGTAGCCGCCATAGACCCCCTGGCGGCCGGTCGGGTTGAACTCGGCATCCTTGACGTGGAACATGCCGATCCTGTCCCTGTAGATTTCGATATTGTCCAGATAATCAAGGCATTGCAGCACGTAGTGGCTGGGATCGTAGAGCATCATCGCGCGGGCGTGGTTGCCTGTGCGCTCCAGGAACATCTCGTAACTGATGCCGTCGTGCAGATCCTCGCCGGGGTGGATTTCGTAACAGAGATTGACGCCACATTCCTCGGCATGGTCCAGGATCGGTTTCCAGCGGCGGGCAAGCTCGTCGAACGCCGTCTCGACCAGCCCGGCGGGGCGCTGCGGCCACGGGTAGACAAAGGGCCAGGCCAGCGCGCCGGAGAACGTCGCCTGCGCGGTCAGCCCCATGTTCCGCGAGGCGTTCAGCGCCAGTTTCACCTGCTCCACGGCCCATTCCTGTCGTGCCTTGGGATTGCCGTGCACCTCGGGGGCGGCAAATCCGTCGAACGCCGTGTCATAGGCGGGATGCACCGCGACAAGCTGGCCCTGAAGGTGGGTCGAAAGCTCGGTCACCGCAACGCCGTTTTGCGCCGCGACGCCCTTGAACTCGTCGCAGTAATCCCTGCTTTCGGCCGCTTTTTTCAGGTCGATCAGGTTTGCGTCCCAGCTTGGCACCTGCACGCCGGCAAACCCTGTCTCGGCCGCCCATTTCGTGATGCCATCCCAGGAGTTGAAGGGCGCCGCGTCAGCAGCATATTGCGCCAGAAACAGGCCCGGGCCCTTGATCGTCTTCATCGCACAGCCTCCTTGGCCGGCGAATGAGGCAGCGTCCGCGCAGCCCCTCCCCGGCATTTGCGAATCGTTCACATGATCCTTAACCGGCGCATCATACGAGACATGTAATCGTTTACAAGGTGCCAGTTAGTTCGCATGATACGGCAGCGCGGCGGGCTGCAACAGCCGGCCCATCGGCGGAGAACCACGGATCGGCACCGGAAAATGACAGGACGCGCGCCAAGCATCCGCGACGTGGCCAGAACGGCGGGGGTTTCGACCGCCACGGTCAGCCGCACCCTCTCCAACCCCGATATCGTCAGCCAGACGACGCGCGATGCCGTCTTCGCCGCCATTCGCGAAACCGGCTACCGGGTCAACCTGGCCGCCCGCAACCTGCGCCGGCAAGAAACCGGGGCTATCACCGTTCTGGTGCCGAACCTCGCCAATCCGTTCTTCTCGCGCATCCTGTCGGGCATTGCCCGGGTGATGTGGGATGCCGGCTACAACGTGCTGATCACCGACACCACGCCGATGGCGCTCGACGATCACCGTTTTCCCGAATACTTCCGCCTCAACCAGACCGACGGGCTGATCGTGCTGGACGGGATGCTGCGGCGCGATCTGCTGTTGAACCGCGGCGCGCCCGAGACGCGCCCGCCGATGGTCTTTGCCTGCGAATGGATCGACGGTCTCGATCGCCCCTCGGTCACCATCGACAATCGAGCGGCCTCGGCCGGCGCGGTGCGCCATCTGCTCGATCTGGGGCACACCCGCATCGGGCATCTGGGCGGCCCCGGGGGCAATGTGCTGTCGACGACCCGCCTTGCCGGAGCGCGCGGCACGCTCGAAGCCGCCGGGCTGACCCTGCGCGCCGACTGGATCTATCCGGGCGATTTCACCCTGCGCGCCGGGGCCGAGGCCGCCGCGCGCTGGCTCGCATCCGCCGACCGGCCGAGCGCCGTCTTCTGCACCAGCGACGAGATGGCGATGGGCTTTATCGGCGAACTGCACCGCCGTGACGTGCACGTGCCGCGCGAGGTTTCCGTCGTCGGCTTCGACGACCTCGAGATCGCGGCCCATTTCGTGCCGCCGCTTACCACGATCCACCAGCCGCGCGCCGCCATCGGCGCGGCGGCGGCCCGGATGCTGCTGGAGCGGATGAAACTGCCGCCGCGCGAACGCGAGTTGCGGCCGATTCCCCGGATCATCCTGCCGGTGGAACTGGTGATCCGGCACAGCACCGCACCGCCGCCGGCATCTGGAATGCCCCCGAGATCAGGCATATGATGGCGCCACGCTACCCGGACCCGCCCATGCCCCGACCCCTCGCCGCAAGTCTCGTCTTCCTGCTCGGCCTGAGCGCAGCGGCTTTCGCCGCACCGGATCTGCCGCCGCCCGTCACCGACGAGGCCTATGCGCCGGTCGACCCGAAGATGGTCCGCATCGGGCACCTGCTGTTCTGGGATCCGATCCTCAGCGGCAACCGCAACATCGCCTGTGCGACCTGCCACCATCCGGGGTTCGGAACCTCGGACGGCGTTTCGCTGTCGCTGGGCGAGGGCGCAACCGGTCTGGGGCCGGCCCGCCGGCCCGATCCGGACAACATGCCCGAGCAGCGCATCCCACGCAATGCGCCGGCACTTTTCAACCTCGGCGCGGCCGAATTCACCGTATTGTTCGCCGACGGGCGGATCGAAGCCGACCCGGACGAGCCCAACGGGCTGCGCACCCCGCTCGATCAGGAGATGGTCCGGGGCTTTTCGGGCGTGCTGTCGGCCCAGACCATGTTCCCGGTGCTGAGCCAGGACGAGATGGCAGGGCATTACGGCGAGAACGAAGTCTCCAAAGCGGTGCGGTCGGGCCGGCTGACCGGCAGGGATGGTGCCTGGGATCTGATCGCGCAACGGGTTGCGGCGATCCCCGGGTACCGGGCGGCCTTCGAGGCCGCATTGCCCGAGGTCGCGGCTGGCAGGCCCATCGCCTTTACCGACATCTCCAACGCCATCGCCGATTTCATCGCCTTCGAATGGCGCGCCGATAACAGCGCCTTCGACCGCCACCTGCGGGGCGAGGAACCGCTCGCCGCCGACGCACAGCACGGGATGAAACTGTTTTATGGCGAGGCCGGATGCAGCACCTGCCACGCTGGCCCCTTCCAGACCGATCACGCCTTTCACGCCATGGGCACGCCCCAGTTCGGCCCGGGCAAGGCGGAGCGTTTCGAGCGCCACGCAAAGGACGAGGGCCGTTTCCGCGTCACCGGCCACGAGGAGGACAGGTATGCGTTCCTCACCCCCAGCCTGCGCAACGTCGCGCTGACCGCCCCCTACGGTCATACCGGCGCACATCGCGATCTGGCCGCCTTTGTCGCCTATCACCTCGATCCCGCCGGCGGATTGGCAGGCTACGCGCGCAGCCAGCCGGTGTTACAGGCGTTCGACGGCAAGCTGCTGTGGGTGGCCGCCGACGACCCCGAGGAAACCGGCCGCATCCGGGCGGCGGTCGAGGTTGCGCCGCAACAGCGTGCGCCGGACGAAATTGCGGCGCTGGTGGCGTTTCTGAACAGCCTGACCGATCCGGCCGGCGCGCGCGGGCGGCTGGGCATTCCCGACAGCGTGCCCAGCGGCCTGCCGGTGGACAGATGAGCCGGGCGACGACTCACCGCGGCTGGCGCACCTCGATGCCGCCGGCCGCGCGCCGCCAAAGCTCGACACTGCGGTTGGCGGGCACACCGATCCAGCCGCTGACCTCGCCCGAAGGCCAGATGACGCGCAGGTCGACACGGCCCACCGGGCCGAGCCCGAAATGCTCGGGAAGGTTCTTGCCCGATACATGGCCGCCGCCCACCGTGATCTCGCGCGCCATCACGTGGCCGTCCGGCCAGCGCAGTTCCAGCCATGCGCCAACCGCGAACCCGTTGGCTCCGTCCTGTCGCGGCCGAACCTTGAGCCAGTTTCCGGTACCGGCCGACATGTTGCGGTAAAGCTCCATCGGCGCGCGGCGGTTCACCACCACCAGATCGAGCCGCCCGTCGCCATCGAAATCGGCCAGCGCAGCGCCGCGCGAACGAGCCTCGGTAGCGACCCCGGCCTCGACGCTGCGCTCGGCAAACGTTCCGTCGGCCCGCTGGATCAGCAGGTTGTTGGGATCGTTGATGGCGTTCGCCGGCATCTGGTCGACATTGCCCTTGGCGATGAACAGATCGTCGAGACAGTCGTTGTCCACATCGCCAAACTCGGCGGTCCACCCGGTCGACGGGCGACCGTCGTCACCCGTATGCGGGCGCTGCGCGAAGGTGCCAATGCCGAACGGGGCCTGGATATAGGCCGAGGATCCCTCGGACAGCAGCGTCAACTGGTCGGCCATCGAGGTCAGAACCAGATCGGGCCGGCCGTCGCCCGAAATGTCGCGGCTGGCGATCCCCATGCCCCAGATCGAGATCTCGTCCCAGCCGTCGGCCGCTCCCAGCAGGCGCGGAATCCTGTCCATGCGCCACATCTGCTCGGATCCGCCGCGGACGTAATAATGCCGGTCGTTGGAAACGCGCAGATCAGGCCGGCCCTGCCGTGTCCAGTCGGAAAACAGCATCGAAAGCGCGCAATAACCCGGCGAGAGCTCCTGCGCCGGGCGATAGCGGCTGCCATCGGGGCGATAAAGCTGGTTGATATCGCAGGCCTCGAACGGCCCATCGGGATCGCCGCGGTCGACGTAGTTGCCGATGGCCAGGGTCGGCAGGGCATTGCCGGGCTCCCAGGTCGCCGAAAACGCGGTGGACCAGCGGTCGTCCGTCGCGAAGCCGAACGCGCCGGTCGCATCCTCGAACCGGCATGCCCCCAGCCCGCGCAGCAGCACATTCGGCCCGACACGCAATACGGCAAGATCCAGCAGCCCGTCGCTGTCGATATCGAGCGGATAGGCACCGGTAACGCCGGCCAGTTCCGGCAGGCCTTCTCCCGGCGCAAATGAAAAGCCGCCACCCGCCCCTGTCCGGTTGACAAACAGCCGCGCCGGTGCGGCGCCGCCGGCGGCAAATATCTCGGGCAGGTTGTCGCCGTTGCAGTCGAACACCGCCACCCCGCCGCCGACGAAATGCTCCCAGCCACCGGAATAGACATGACTGATCGGCAAGGCCGCGCTCTGGTCCTGAAAACGTATGTCCTGCGCCACGGCCGGCGCGGCAAGGCAAAGGACAAGCGGCAGGTACTTCACGGCGCGGCCTCCGCACCGGTGCGCATCCGGGTGACGGTGTCGAGCGCCAGCGTTGCCGCGCCGCGTGCCCAGACCAGATCGCCCCAGGCGTTGATCTCGATCTTCGGCAGCGCGCGTCCGGTGTTCAGCGTCAGTTCGCGCACCTCGCGCAAAACCTCGTCGGCATAGAGATAGTCGTACCTCATCCGGGCCCCCGACAGGATCACCAGCGAGGGATCGAACAGATTGATGACATTGGCAAGCCCCGCCGCAAGAAAACGCCCGGCGCGGCGAAAGATCGTGCGCGCCGCCTCGTTACCCGCCTTGGCCTGATCGAAGAGCGATTCGAGGATCACCTGCGCCGAACCCGAGGCCGTGCGATGCATGTCGAGCGCAACCGACGCCTCGCGCACCAGCGCATAATCCGAGACATAGGCCTCAAGGCAGCCGCGCTGGCCGCACCGGCACAGTGCACCGTCGATCTGCACCTTGGTATGGCCAAGCTCCATGCCGACCGACCGGGCGCCGCGATAGAGCCGGTGGTTCATCACCAGCCCCATGCCGACACCATATTCCAGCGTGACCACGGCGAAATCGGGCAGCGCGCGGCCGGCACCGTACCACAGTTCGGCCAGCGTCAGCAGGTTGGCATCGTTGTCGACCTGCACCGGCACGCCCATCTTGCGCGACATCAGATCGGCAATCGGTATTTCCGCCCCCCGGATGATCGGCGACCACAGCGCAACGCCGCGCGGATGATCGACCAGCCCGGGAATACCAAGACCGATGGCGGAAATCTCGCTCCGTTCCATTCCCGATTGTGCGAGAAGCCGCGCGAACAACTCGTCGGCCTCGTTCACCAGCAGTTCGACATCGGTGCGCAGGCTCGGCCGTTCGAGGCTGCACTCGGCCACCGGACGCCCGGCAAAGTCGATGACGACACCGGTGTGAACCAGATCGCTCAGCTTGATGCCGGCGACAAATCCCGCTTCGGGCCGGACGGCAAGCGCGACCGGCGGACGGCCGCGACCGGACGGCTCGCGCGGGGACGGAATTTCGCACAGCAACCCGCCGGCCAGCAGATCGGCCACCATCGTCGTGACCGATGCCGGGCTGACGTTGAGGTGTTTGGCAACGTCGATACGCGAAATCTGGCCGTGGGAGCGCACGGTTTCGAACACCTGCTGGCGCAGCGGCGCGGCAGCGGAATCGTGCAGCGGGCGCAGCGGCCCGCACCCCTCCAGCGGCAGGGGCAGCGAGGCCGGCGAAAGGGAAACCTGACGCTGCATTTACTTCAGTCCGGAAATTAACCGCATTGCCGCACCGCAGAAATTCCTCCATTTGCAGCATGATAGTCACAGCGCCCACCCGGGATAGTGGCACATTCTGTCACTGCGGCCAATTTTTATTTTGACAATTAAAATAACATGGCCGATCCTCCGCGATGGGCAGCCTCAGGCCACCCGCCCGCGACGCAGGGCAAAATCACGGGAGGATTTCATGCGTAATCTCTTCATTCCGGCCGCCGCGCTGGCGACCGTCTTCACCACCACCGCGCTGGCGCAGGACCTTACCGTCGGCGTGAGCTGGTCGAACTTCCAGGAGGAGCGCTGGAAGACGGACGAAGCGGCGATCATCGCGGCGCTCGAGGCCAATGGCGCAACCTATATCTCGGCCGATGCGCAATCGTCCTCGGCCAAGCAGCTAGCCGATATCGAGGCGCTGATGTCCCAGGGCGTCGACGCGCTGATCGTGCTTGCCCAGGACAATCAGGCGATCATCCCCGCCGTCCAGGCGGCGGCGGACGAAGGTATCCCCGTGGTCGCCTATGACCGGCTCATCGAGGATCCGCGTGCCTTCTACCTGACCTTCGACAACGTCGAGGTCGGCCGGATGCAGGCCCGCGCCGTGTTCGAAAAGGCGCCCAAGGGCAATTACGTGATGATCAAGGGTTCGCCCACCGATCCGAACGCCGACTTCCTGCGCGGCGGCCAGCAGGAGGTGCTTCAGGCGGCGATCGACGCCGGCGACATCACCATCGTCGGCGAGGCCTATACCGACGCGTGGCTTCCGGCGAACGCACAGCGCAACATGGAGCAGATCCTGACCGCCAACGACAACAACGTCGATGCGGTCGTCGCCTCGAACGATGGCACCGCCGGCGGCGCCGTGGCCGCGCTGACCGCACAGGGCATGGAGGGCCTGCCGGTTTCGGGCCAGGACGGCGATCATGCCGCGCTGAACCGCATCGCCAAGGGCACGCAGACCGTTTCGGTCTGGAAGGATTCGCGCGATCTGGGCAAGGCCGCAGCGGAAATCGCCGTCGGGCTGGCGCAGGGCGGCAACGAAATGGCCGAGATCGACGGCGCGGCCGAATGGACCTCGCCCTCGGGTATCTCCATGATGGCCAGGTTCCTCGAACCCGTGCCGATCACCGCCGACAACCTGACGGTGGTGACGGATGCGGGCTGGATCAGCGTCGAGGCGCTCTGCCAGGGCGTCGAGAACGGACCGGCGCCCTGCAACTGAGCCGTAACCCGACCTGAAACGACACATCCGGCCTCTGCCCTACCGGCAGGGGCCGCCTGCAAGCGCACCCCGGAGAGCGCCTCATGGCTGACAGCACGGACACCCGCGACCTGCCGAAGCAATCCCGCCGGAACATCCTCGACGTAATGGAAATCGACACCCGTCTGCTTGGCATGATCGGGGCATTCATCGTGATCTGCGTCGTGTTCGATGTCTGGACCGGCGGCAGGTTCCTGACCCCCCGCAACATCTTCAACCTGACGATCCAGACCGTATCGGTCGCCATCATGGCCACCGGCATGGTCTTTGTCATCGTCACCCGCCACATCGACCTTTCGGTCGGCGCGGTGCTGGCAACCTGCTCGGCCTTCATGGCGATGACGCAGGTCGTATGGCTGCCGCAATCGTTCGGCATACCGCTCGGCTCGCCGCTGATCGCGCCCGTGGCGATACTGATCGGCGTGATCGTCGGCGTCGCCATCGGCGCCTTCCAGGGATGGCTGGTGGGCTATCTGACCATCCCCGCCTTCATCGTCACCCTCGGCGGGCTGTTTGTCTGGCGCAACGTCGCCTGGCACCTCTCGAACGGCCAGACAGTGGGCCCGCTCGATCCGCAATTCGTCAGCCTCGGCGGGATCGAGGGCACCCTCGGGGTGACCGGAAGCTGGATACTCGGCGCATTGGTGAGCGCGCTTGCCGTCTATCTGCTGGCCAATTCGCGGCGCAACAAGATCGGCCACGGCTTTCCCGTCAAACCGGTCTGGGCCGAGGTGGCGATCGGCGCGGTGACCATCGGCGCGATCATGGGATTCGTCTGGATCCTGAATTCCTACGACATCCCGACCGCCCGTCTGCGCCGCATGTTCGAGGCGCGCGGCGAGGTCATGCCCGACGGTTACCGAACCGCCTATGGCGTGCCCTATTCGGTACTTATCCTGATCGTCGTCGCCACGGTGATGACGGTGGTCGCACAGCGCACGCGGCTCGGCCGCTACATTTTCGCCACCGGCGGCAACCCCGAAGCGGCCGAGCTTGCCGGCATCAACATCCGCTTCCTGACGGTCAAGATCTTCGCCATCATGGGCCTGCTCTGCGCGATCTCGGCGGTAGTTGCGTCGGCGCGGCTGAACTTCCATTCCAACGATATCGGCACGCTCGACGAACTCAGGGTGATCGCCGCGGCGGTCATCGGCGGCACCGCGCTGTCGGGCGGTATCGGCACGATCTATGGCGCCATTCTCGGCGCGCTGATCATGCAGACCCTGCAATCGGGCATGGCGATGGTCGGGGTCGAGGCGCCCTATCAGAACATCGTGGTGGGCATCGTGCTGGTGCTGGCCGTCTTCGTCGATATCCTCTACCGCAAGAGAACGGGGGACTGATCATGAACGCTCCCGCAACACCCGGTCGCGCCACCCCGCTGGTCGAGATGCGCGACATGCGAAAGTCCTTCGGCGGCATCCACGCCGTCAACGGCGTGACCATGGACCTCTACCCGGGCGAGGTCGTGGGCGTGCTCGGCCACAACGGCGCCGGCAAATCGGTGCTGATGAAGATGCTCTCGGGCGCCTACAGGCGCGACAGCGGCGAAATCTACATCAACGGCGAGCTTGCCCATATCAATTCGCCGCGCGACGCGCGCCGCTACAACATCGAGACGATCTATCAGACGCTTGCGCTGGCGGACAATCTCGATGCGGCCTCGAACCTCTTTCTCGGGCGCGAACTGGTCAACCCGATGGGGCTGATGAACGACGCCGCGATGGAGGCTGAAACGCGCAAGATCATGAGCCAGCTCAACCCCAACTTCCAGCGCTTCCACACGCCGGTGGCGGGGCTTTCGGGCGGACAGCGGCAATCGGTGGCGATCAGCCGCGCTGTCTATTTCAACGCCCGCATCCTGATCATGGACGAACCCACCGCGGCGCTCGGTGTCGAGGAAACCGCCATGGTGGCGCGCCTGATCGAACAGCTCAAGGCGCAGGGTATCGGCATCTTCCTGATCGATCACGACATCCATGCCGTGAAACAGCTTTGCGACCGCGCGTCGGTCATGAAGAACGGGCGCCTTGTCGGCACCGTAAAGGTCGATGAGGTCACCGAGGACGACATTCTCGGCATGATCATCCTCGGCAAGAACCCTGAGAAAGGACTAGTGTAATGTATATCGGTCTGGATCTTGGGACCTCTGGTCTCAAGGCACTCCTGATCGACGACGACCAGAAGGTCATCGCCGAAGCAACGGCACCGCTGACGGTTTCGCGGCCCCACCCCGGCTGGTCCGAGCAATCGCCGGCGGGCTGGCTTGCCGCCGCCGCCGACGCCATGGACGGGCTGGCGGCCAGCCGGTCGCTCGCCGGCGTGCGCGGTATCGGGCTTTCGGGCCAGATGCACGGTGCGACGTTGCTCGATTCGGCGCAGAACGTGCTGCGCCCCTGCATGCTGTGGAACGACACGCGCGCCCACGCGGAAGCCGCCGCGATGGACGCGGTGCCGATCTGGCGCGAAATCACCGGCAACATCGTCTTTCCCGGCTTCACCGCCCCCAAGCTGATGTGGGTCAGGAACAACGAGCCCGACATCATCTCCCGGGTGGCGATGGTCCTTCTGCCCAAGGACTACCTGCGCCTGTGGCTGACCGGCGAGGCGGTTTCGGAAATGTCGGACGCCGCCGGGACAAGCTGGCTCGATACCGGGGCGCGCGACTGGTCCGAGACGCTGCTTGAGGCGACAGGGCTCGACCGCGGCTTCATGCCGTCGCTGGTGGAGGGGTCGCAGGCTTCCGGCACGCTGCGCAGGGAGCTGGCCGATCGCTGGGGCATGCCCGCCGATGTTGTGGTTGCGGGCGGCGGTGGCGACAACGCGGCCTCGGCCGTCGGGGTGGGCGTGGTCAACGCCGGCGATGCCTTTGTCTCGCTCGGCACCTCGGGGGTGCTGTTCGCCGCTTCCGACGCCTATCAGCCCGACCCCGCAACCGCCGTGCACACCTTCTGCCACGCCCTGCCCGAAACATGGCACCAGATGGGGGTGTTCCTGGCCGCTACCGACGCGCTCAACTGGTATGCACAGCTCGTGGGCTCCGATGCCGCCACGTTGACCGGCGAACTGACCGGCCTGCGCCCGCCCGGGCGAACGCTGTTCCTGCCCTATCTCGGCGGTGAGCGCACCCCGCATAACGACGCGCGCATCCGCGCCAGCTTTACCGGGCTGGAGCACGCGACCGACCGCGCCGCCGGAACCGCCGCGGTGCTCGAGGGCGTGACCTTTGCCGTGCGCGACAGCTACGACGCGCTGGCCTCGACCGGAACCCGGTTCGACCGGCTGATCGCGGTCGGGGGCGGCTCGCGTTCGGAATACTGGCTCAGGGCGATTGCCACCGCGCTCGACATGCCGGTGCAGGTGCCTGTTGCCGGCGATTTCGGCGGCGCGTTCGGCGCCGCCCGGCTCGGCCTGATGGCGGCCACCGGCGCGGGCGCGGAAATCGCCACCCTGCCCGAGATCAGCAAGGTCGTAGACCCCGAAAAGGGACTGACCGCAGCCTTTGCCGAAGCGCATGCGCGCTATCGCGACACCTACGTAGCCCTGAAAGGTCTGTCATGACGAACTTCTTCGATGGAATCGAACCGGTCCGGTACGATCCGGATTCCGACAGCGAACTGGTCTATCGCCACTACAACCCCGACGAGATCGTCATGGGCAAGCGGATGGAAGACCAGCTTCGCTTTGCCATCGCCTATTGGCACAGCTTCGCCTGGGAGGGCGGCGATCCGTTCGGCGGCACCACGTTCGAACGGCCGTGGTATCCGCAGACATCGATGGAAAAGGCGCGGGTCAAGGCCGATGTGGCCTTCGAGATGTTCGACATCCTCGGCGCACCCTTCTTCTGTTTTCACGACGCCGATGTGCGCCCCGAGGGCGGCAGCTTCGCCGAAACCACCCGCAACCTGGAAGAGATCGTCGATTATTTTGGCGAAAAGATGGAGACCCGCAAGACCGGGCTTCTCTGGGGCACGGCAAACCTCTTTACTCACCGCCGTTTCATGTCGGGCGCAGCGACCAACCCCGACCCGGACGTCTTCGCCTGGTGCGCCGCGACAGTGAAATCCTGCATCGACGCCACGCAGAAGCTCGGCGGGCAGAACTATGTGCTCTGGGGCGGGCGCGAAGGCTACGAGACCCTGCTCAACACCGATCTGGTGCGCGAACGCCGCCAGGCCGGGCGCTTCCTGCAGATGGTGGTCGATTACAAGCACAAGATCGGCTTCAAGGGCACGATCCTTGTCGAGCCCAAACCGCAGGAGCCATCGAAGCACCAGTACGATTACGACGTGAACACCGTCTATTCGTTCCTCAAGGAGTTCGGGCTCGAGGGCGAGGTGCAGATGAACATCGAACAGGGGCACGCCGTCCTCGCCGGTCATTCCTTCGAACACGAACTGGCCATGGCGGCGGCGTTCGGCCTGCTCGGCTCGATCGACATGAACCGCAACGACTATCAGTCGGGCTGGGATACCGACCAGTTTCCCAACAACGTGCCCGAAGTGGCGCTGGCCTATTACGAAGTACTCAAGGCGGGCGGCTTCACCACTGGCGGCACCAACTTCGATTCCAAGGTGCGCCGCCAGTCGCTCGATCCGGTCGATCTGATCGCAGGCCATGTCGGCGCGATGGATGTCTGCGCGCGCGGGCTGAAGGCCGCAGCGGCGATGCTCGGAGACGGTGGACTGGAACGGGCGCGCGAGGAGCGTTACGCCGCCTGGGAACTGCCGCAAAACAGGGACATGCTGGCGAATGGCACGCTCGACAGCATCGCCGGGCGGGTGATCGCCGAAAATATCGATCCCGCCCCGCGCTCGGGCCGGCAGGAGCGGCTGGAAAACTACGTCAACCGGTTCGTCTGACGCCGGCAAGGCAGATGGCGCAACGGCCCGGCACCCTGCCGGGCCGTTTGTCGTTGGGGTGGCACCCCCGTGCGAACCCGTCGCCGCCCGGAAAGACATACCGGAATTCCATAATTTACGCCCTGCGGAGACTCGGATATATTTCGTAAAATTTACGGGGATTCCGAGACAAAAAACCACACACATTAACGATATTCGCCAAGAATGTTAGGAAAATCTTCTAAAAGTCTCTAGATCCTTGTAATTGTCTGCGCGCGCCGCTGTTCCGGCGCTGTCTGGTACGAGTGAGATTTGTTGTGAACATTCAAGCGTTCGACCCGAACACGGGTGTCAGCCTTGCCATCTCTCAAACCGAACTGGCCGAGCTTGTCGAACAGGCTCGCAACGGGGTTGCGACACAGGGTCTGACCCTTGCCGACCCGTTCGCATCCGAGGTGCGCCTGCCGGCGGGAACCGAAACCTCGCGGCTGCTGGTACTGGGCAACGATCTGGTTCTCGTACAGGGCGACGGCAGCATGATCGTGCTGCTTGGCGGCGCAAGCGGCGATTATGACGTGATGATCGGCAACCACAGGGTTCCGGCAATTGCGCTTCAGAATGTCGCCTCGCCTAACGATGCCTGGGCCGCCCCGGCGGACGTGCCACCCACCGATCTGGGCGCCATCGCCGCCGAATACGCCGAACTGGGATCGGGCGACGACGCGACGATCCTCGCCGGGGAACCGCTGGTCGGCCTGCAGATTTCGCCGCTGCTGCCACCCACCGACTATGACCCGCTTCCCGCATTCGACTGGCACAGGGGCGCCGGCAATTTCACACGTGCGGCAGACGACGAGCTCAACCTCGACCTGCCCGATGTGTGGTTCGGCGAAACGGCCATCCTGTCGGAGACCGACGCGACCGTCGGCCTCAGCATGGCCGAATACCCGTTCTTCGGCCTGGTCAACCCGGGCGACGGCGGGCAGGTGGTCAATGTCCAGTTGACCATCTCCAACCTGCCGCTGGGAACGACCGCAAGCATCGGCACGCTGGTCGCAGCGGCGGACGGCACGCTGACCCTGCAGTTCAGCGGCACGCTCGCCGAATACCAGAGCCTGCAACTTGTCTTCCCGCAGGATTTCTCGACCGAAAGCCGCCTCGACGCGCCCGAGGGCGATCTGGCCGGGGTGATCGTGCTCACGTCGGCGAACGGCGAAGAGGCCGGATCGGTGGTGAACATCCGCATCCTTGCCGAGGGCGATGTCGAAATCGACTCCAGCCTGCCCGACACCGTGGCCGACGAGACAGACGGACCGACCGCGATGGTACCGTCCGAACTTCTGATGCCGGTGGTGACCGATAACGAAGGCTCGGAAAGCCTGACCTCACTGACGCTGGTGATCGCCGGCCTGCCGGGCGACGGCAGCTTCACCGTTGCCAATGGCGTTTCCGGCCTGCCCGCTGGCGCGACCGTCCTGTTCCAGCAGGCGGCAGACGGCTCGGGCACACTGACCATCACCATGGACAGCGCGCAGGTGGCCGATATCGCCGCAGCCTATGCGGCGATCGAACTTTCCCTGCCGACCGATTTTTCCACCGCCAACCGGACGGATCTGAGCGGCGGGCAGAGCGGGCCGACCTCGCTGCCGATCACCCTGACGCTGAGCGTCGCGACCGACGAGGACAGCGATCTTTCGGTCGACAGCGCCAACGACGGGCAGGCAACGGTCAGCCGCACCGTCGATATCGCGCCCGAGGTCGACGCCGCTGTCGCCGCGCCTCGCATCGTGCGCGCACAGGAGGACGACGGTTTTGTCGGCGAGCCCGCCCCCGGTGTTACCATCGACATGGATATCGACGTCTCCGTCTTCGATATCGACGGCTCGGAAACCGAATCCGACGAAGATCCGCGCTTTGCGACCCGGGTCGAGATCGCCTTTGCCAACCTTCCCGAAGGCGTTGCGGTCAACGGCGGCACGCTCGATGGCAATCTGTGGACCGGGACGATCACCGAGGCCGAGGCGCTGACTCTGCATTTTCCGGGCAACTATGCCGGAATCGTCAACGCCGAGATCACGGCGATCACCCCCGAAGGGCAGGTTTCAACGCCCCAGACGATCATCATCACACCGGTCCGCGACGCGCAGATCGATTTCACCAATCAGGTCGACCTGACGGAAACCGATGGGCCGGTCCGCGTCTCGATGGGCGCTTTCGTGACCATCACCGAGACGGACCCGAACGAAACGCTCGACCATGCCATCATCAACCTGCCGGGGCTGCCACCCGACATGCAGGTCGTGGATGCGAACACTGGCCTGCCGGTCGGTACGCTGACCGACGCAGGCGATGGCACCGTCACCTTCCATTACGAATATTATGCCGCTGCCGGCGGCACGCATCCGCTCGATGTCGTGCTCGTGTTCCCGCCCGACTATTCGACCCAGACACCGGCAACCGATCTGGTGGCCACCATCGCCTTCCAGACCATTCAGGCCGGCGAGCCTTCCGATCTGGTGACAGGGCAGGTTCCGATCTTCATCGGTCACGAGGGCGACGTTGCGATCACCGACAACGGCCCGCTTTCGCTGACCGAGACCGACGGGCCCGATGCCGCGGCGCTGACCTTCCGCCCCGCATCCTCGCTGGTGCCGGCCGCAACCGACCAGGACGGCTCCGAGACAATCACCACGCTGACATTGGAAATCACCGGCCTGCCGGCTTCGTTCGATCCGGCCGACATCGCCGGCCTGCCCGCCTCGGTCACCCCTGTCCTGACCATCGCGGCCGACGGTTCGGCCACGCTGACGCTGACGATCACCGACGCGGACGGCGATGTGACCGCGATCTATGACACGATCGAGATCGTCGTCCCCAACGATTTCTCGACCGCCAACCGCACCGATCTGACCAGCGGCGAAACCGCGCTGCCGATCACCATGACGCTGAGCGTGCGCACCGACGAGGACCAGACCGCCGGCGACGATACACCCATCGACGGCGAGGCAACCGCAACGCAGACCGTCACCATCGCCTACGAGCCGGACCTGACGGTTTCGGCGCCCGCGTCGGTCACCGTCGACGAAGACGGCGGCGTTGCCGAAAGCCATGGCGGCGTGACTGTCGATTTCGGCATTTCCGCCGCCGGCAACGACCTCGACGGATCGGAAGACGACGCAATTGTCACCATCCGCTTTACCAACCTGCCCGCCGGCGTGACGGCGGCCGATTTCTCGACCGGCACGGCGGATATCGCGGCCGGCACCTGGACCGGCACGATCGCCGAGGCCAATGCCCTGACACTTGCCCTGCCCGGCGATTACTCGGGCAGCTTCGGGCTGGCGATCACCATCACCTCGAACGAGGGGACACAGACGGCCTCGCAAACGGTCACCGTCAACCCGGTGCGCGACATCGAACTGACCACGCCGACGCTCGAAGCGGCCGAAACCGACGCGGCCGTCACGGTGACCCCCTCCAGCGCGTGGACGCTGCAAATCACCGACGGCGACGCCAACCTGCCGCACGAGATCTTCACCACAATCAGGCTGGAACTGTCCGGCCTGCCCGCCGGGATGAGCTTCGGCGGTGTGCCCGCCGGCACGATCGACTATGACGGGGCAACGGGCGAACTCACCTTCACCGGCAGCGAAGCGCAATATGGCGCCCTGCAACTGATCTTCCCGGCCGACTTTTCAACCGTCAGCCGCAATGACAGGGCACCCGGCGACATAACCGGTACGCTGACCGGCATTTCGACCGAGGGCGAGAAATCGGCCCCCGTTTCGCTGAAGATCACGCCCGAAGGCGATGTTGCGATCACCGACAACGGCCCGCTTTCGCTGACCGAGACCGACGGGCCCGATGCTGCGGCGCTGACCTTCCGCCCCGCATCCTCGCTGGTGCCGGCCGCAACCGACGCGGACAACTCCGAGACGATCACCACGCTGCGGCTGGAAATCACCGGCCTGCCGGGCGACGGCTCGTTCGATCCGGGCGATATCTCGGGCCTTCCCGCCTCGGTCACCCCGATCCTGAGCATCGCAGCCGACGGTTCGGCCACGTTGACGCTGACGATCACCGATGCCGACGGCGATATGACCGCAATCTATGACGCGATAGAGATCACGCTTCCCAACGATTTCTCGACCGCCAACCGCTCCGACCTGACGAACGGCACAACCACGCTGCCGATCTCGATCAACCTGTCGGTTCGCACCGGCGAGGACCAGACCGCAGGCGACGATACCCCCATCGACGGCGAGGCGACCGCGACACAGACCGTCACCATTGCGTTCGAGCCGGATATCGAACTGTCGGTCGACCCCGGCACCGTGACCGTCGAAGAAGATGGCGGCGCCGGCGGGACCGGTGGCGTGTGGGTCACGCTCGACATGATCGACATCGCGATCACCGACGACGACGGCTCGGAAACCGCCGACCCTGGCGACCCGCGCTTTGCCGCCACCGTCACCATCACCTTCACCGACCTGCCCGCCGGAACGACCTTCAGCGCCGGCACGCTGGACGGGCTGGTATGGACCGGCACCGTCGCCCAGGCGACGGGACCGCTGCGCATGCATATCCCGGGCGATCAGAGCGGCACCTTCCCGGCAACGGTCACCGTGACAACGCCCGAAGGCAGCGAAAGCGCGCCGCTGGTGGTTGTGGTGACACCCACCTCCGACGTGGCGATCTCGGGCGCGGTGGTCACGGCCGAAACCGATGGCCCCGTCACCGTGACGCTGAGCGATTTCATCGATATCGACATCTCGGACAGTTCCGAAACGCTCGGCCGTTACGAGATCACCCTGTCCGGCCTGCCCGCCGGCATGACATCGAATGCGGGGACCTTCACCTCGGACGGCGGCTCGCCCGAGACCTTCACCTTCCACTTCGTCTGGGACGATACCAGCGGTCAGGCAATCACGCCCGACACGCTGACCCTCACCTTCCCGACCGATTATTCGACGACCAGCCCGGCAACCTCGCTGGCGGCCGATGTCGCTGTCCGGACACGCGATGCCGACGGCACCCTGCTGCCCGAGGTCACCGCCTCCATCCCGGTGACGGTGAATTACGAGGACGACATCGAAATCAGGGGCAGCGGCAGGCTGGAAACGGCGGAAACCGATGCGCCCGTCATCTTCACGCCGTCCGATCTGCTCGAAGCCGTCGCAACCGATATCGACGGCTCCGAAAGCGTGACAAGCGTCAGGCTGGCGTTCGCCAGCCTGCCGGCGGGTACGCTTTATTCCCTCGACGGCATCACCTGGAGCGCCGCGCCGGCGAGCCACGTCTTCAACCTGACCGCCGCGCAATACGAGACCCTGCAAATCAGCCTGCCCAGGGATTTCTCGACCGAAAGCCCGGCCTCCACCCTGACGGCGACCCTGACGGCGAACACCAACGAAGCTGGCACCGCCAGCGGGACGATGACCATCAGTCTGGACGCCGAAGGCGACGTGCAGGTCAGCGGCACCGGCACGATTACCCTCAGGGAAAACGATGCGCCGGCCGACCGGGACGAGGACAACACAACCCGCAACCCCGTCCAGTTCTACCTGCGAGACGCGGTTCAGGGCAGCGGCGCCGATGCCGACGGCTCCGAAAGCATCCAGCGTGTCGAGGTCAGCATCAGCGGCCTGCCGAATTCGGCCGCGAGCGGAACAGCCATCGGCATGCCGAACGCCTCGTGGTATTCGCTCGACGGAACCAACTGGCTGCGCGTGCCCGCCGATGGCATTCTTCCCGACCTGACGGCGGCGCAATACAACGCACTGCGCATTAGGCTGCCGAACGACTTCTCGACCGCGAACCCGGCAACGACGATCAGCGGCAAGGTGATCTTTACCACCAACGAAGCGTTCATGGCGGGCGAGGATACCAACGCGCCGGAGGCCAGTTCGACCGACGGCATCGCCAGCAAGACCTTCACGGTCACCGTCTCCTCCGAGGCGGACGTGGACATTACCGCCGCGACGATCACCACTTACGAGGATGTGATTTCGGCAACCGGAAACCCAATCGCGCTGAACCTCAACGCCGCCGTCACCGATATCGACGGCTCCGAACACATCACCGGAATCAGGGTGACCTTTACCGGCCTGCCGACAAACGGTGCAACGACCTTCAGCAACGGGCAGAGCCTGACCGGCCCCACCGGCACGCTCAGCGGCCTGACGCTGGCGCAACTGCAAAATCTGGCGGTGACCAGCTTCCCCGAGCATTTCTCGGGCCGGATCCTGATGACGGTCAATGTTGTGACCGACGAAGGCACCACCGCCGGCACCAGCCTCAGCGCCTATCTCAACGTGACGCCGGTGGCCGAACCGACCATTACGCTGACGGTCGACCCCACCGAAACATGGGTGAACCAGACCAGCATCTCGGACGACAGTTTCATCGTCAAGGAAGATCAGTCCTTCCGGCTTCTGATCGAAGCCGACACGCCCGACAAGGACGGCTCGGAATCGTTGCGGACGGTCGTGATCGAGAACATGCCGGCCGGCTGGCTGCCGGGCGGCAACGTGCTGAGCTATTTCGAGGATGGCGCGGGCGACATCAGCACCGCCACCTTCAGCGGCACCACCCTTACGATCACGCTCAAGTCCGGACTGACCGACTTTTCCGGCGCCGTGCGCGTCACGCCACTGCACAATGACGACCGCGATGTCGAAACGATCGTCGGAAACGACCTGAAAGCCACCGTGACCTCGGTCGATACGGCGGCGGGGCTTGCCAGCAACACGCAGACGGCCAGCGATACCACCGATGTGGACGTCGATGCGGTGGTGGACCCGCTCACCAGCGGGTTCAACGACAGAACCATCGGCGAGAACACCGGCGGCATCCGTGCGATAGGCAACCTCTTCAGCAGCTTCGGGCTCACCGATACCGACGGGTCGGAATTTGTTCAGAGCGTCACGCTGACATTCTCGGTCTCGACACTGAGCGACGGTTACGATCTGACGGATACCGGAGACTTCCAGCTTATTACCCGCGCACCGGCCGGTTTCGTCAGCATCGTCCCGACCCTGGTCGACGGCGATACGATTCGCTTCACGATCACGCCCACCGCCGGCACCTCGCAGGCGGACTTCGCCACCGCCATGAGAGCGCTGCAAATTCGCGTTCCACAGCATTTCAGCGGTGTTTTCGACGTGGAAGGCACAATCAACTGGTCCGAAACGCTTACCGGAGACGTCGAAACCGACCCGGCCGACAACCCTGCCAGCACGGATTTCACCGCCACCATCGAGGTCCGGCCGGTTGCCGAGGCCGATCTGACCTTCACCGCCTTCGTGCGCGGCGACGACCTGACCACCGGCGACACCACCAGCAGAAGCCCAACCTCGATTTCGGGATCGGCGACCGACGGCGGAAGCGTTTCGATCGGCCAGATCCTTACCTTGCGCGAAACCACGCTCGACGGGTCCGGCCCGGGCACCACCACCGACGGGTCGGACAACGACCAGGTGCAGGTCTATCTGGGCATCGACGCCTCGACGCCCGACACCGACGGCTCCGAGGGGCTGGAGACGCTGACCATCAGCAATATCCCGAGCGACTGGCTTCCCGACAGCTGGAAGGCCGGCGGCGACATCGCCGAGGCCGACTGGGCAGTGCTCAGAACGCTTGATGGCGGCAGCGCGCTGTCGGCGGCGGAACTGGCCAAGATCGATTCGATCAATGTTGACCTGGCGACCGGTGTGGTGACCATCACCTTCGTTGGCGACGTGACCTCGTTCGAGGCATCGCTGGCGCTCGAACCCACCCCTTACGAGGATTGGGACCCCGATCAGGAGCACCCTTTCATCGACGGCCGCGACACCTCGTCGGCAGGAACCTTCTATGGCGAGGATATCGCCATGAAGCTGACGACACGCGACGGCAACACCGCCCGTGAAGATACCGAAACGGCCGAGGTCGAGGCGGATATCGACGTTGCGCCGGTCAACAACACCGTCTTCATCGTCGAGGTCGGCCCGGGCGACGAAGGCGAGATCGACGCTGCAGGCGGCATCTGGAGCACCTATATCGACATCGGGCTGACCGATGACGACGGGTCCGAGACCATCACCGGGATCATCATCCGCGACGTGCCGGCCGGAATCACCGTCTGGGTACGCCAGACCCCGGGCGATCCGGCTTCGCCCTACGTGCCGGCGCTGCTCACCCAGCTCAACACGACGCCGGGCCACAATTCCTGGGCGATTAACGACGGGGCCTGGAACGATATCGAATTCCGCGGCATCCCCACCCATTTCGCGGGCGATTTTTTCCGCGAAGTCCGGGTTGTGAGCAAGGAGTACGACGGCCGGACAGCGATGCACACCATCGAGGCCAATTTCTACATCGAGCCGGTTCCCGACGGGGGCGACCCGTCGGAATCCGCAACGATCTACGAGGATACGCCGGGCCTCATCCGCTTCGACGGCAACATCATCGACCATACGGCGGAATCGCCCGAGAGCCTGGTCAGCGTCACGCTGGAGAACATCAATGCCGATTCCTTCGGCCGTTTGCCGACCTTCTACACCAGGGATGCGGGCGGCAACCTCGTCGAACTGCCGCTGAGCGGTTCGCCGGCCGATGGCTGGTCGCTGGAACTGACGCCCGCGCAGGCGGCAAACCTGTGGGTGCAGGCAGGGCAGGACAGCAACGAGGATTTCTCCTTCGATGTCCGCGCCGTCTATCAGGAAGACATCGATCCGACCAAGACAATCGAGACGGTGGGAACCGGCACCATCAACGTTATCGGCGTGGCCGACGACCCCGATGTCACCGTGCAGAACCCCGATCTGAACGATTACCCCACCGACGCCGGCAGCGGCGGTCTGACTGCCGCCGAGATCGACGGCTACTTCGGAGGTGCCGCCAGCGCCTATCACGCCTATGCCTATGCCGGTTACGGTGGCACCACATTCGAGCTGATCCAGCGCGCAAGCCGGGATCTTCTGATGTCGAATTCAGTTGACCCCGACAATGCAGGAAACCTTACAGCGACGAACCCCGATGGAACGTCCGTCACGCCACTGTCGGGCATCAGCGGCGAAATCGATGTCGGCGGCCCGGGGGTCGGCGGAGACGACGCGTCCGAAACGGTCTATTTTGTCATTACCGGCTTTGCCGGCACCGGCCACGCCCTGCAAGGGGCGACGCCGGCGGGGGCAACCGGGACGAGTATCGACAGTGTCGACGCATATATCGTGTCGCAGGCCCAGCTCGACAGCATCAGGTTCATTGCCGGCACTATCGACACACCGACGTTCTACGATTTCCAGATGTACACCGTCGTTATCGAGAACGATCAGGCGATGCCCGATTTCAGCGGGCTTTCCCCCGACGAGGCGATGGCGGCGATCGACGCGCTGATCGGCGGCCATGTCGAGGTCAACGACTTCAGTGTGCTGGTGCTGCCCGGCGAGGGCGACGACACAACCTGCCCGCCGGACCCGCCGACCATCCCCAACCTCGAACTGATCGCCGTCGGCGACGAGGACACCACCTTCCCCGTTCAGTTCAAGCTGACGCCGGGCAACGGGTTCTCGACCATCGGCGATCTGGGCGATGTGCCCGGCATCAACGGCAGCCTGTCGGTGGGCGTGACCCTTCCGGCCGGCGCGACGCTGACCAGCACCGTGCCCGGCGCCGTCCTGCTCAACCCGGTGACGGGGCAGTACATCATCAACTTCGCGCTTCTCGGCGCAGACCCCTCGGATCCGACGCTCAGCAATGCGCTGATGTTCACCCCGCCGTTGCACCAATCCTCGCCCGACGGGTTTGCCTCGGGCACCTTCGGAACGGAAACGCCCTATGACGGACTGAACAGTCTGGAGATCAGCACGATCCTGACCAACTATACCTGCGGCACCGTCGATACCGCATCCGGCAGCCAGACCATCATCATCAATCCGGTGGTGGACGGGCCCGACATCGTGTTCACCGGACCCACCGAATTCGACGAGGATACCGCCTATACGGGCGGATTCCGCCTGGAGGGCATCGACCCCGGCGAGCGGCCGCTCGATACGGTGACCATCACGGTGGATCACGCCACAACGGGTGCGACGCTGTTCCTGAACGGTACCGAGATCACCAGCTACACCGACAGCGGCGGAATGCGCAGCTACACGCTCTCCCATGCCGATCTCGAAAACGTCGAACTGTTCGCCGGCGAGCATTACAGCGGCCCGCTGACCGTCAGCGTTACCGGCAGCAGTCAGGATGTCGACGGTTCGGTCGGTTCCAGAACCGAATCGATAACGCTGAACGTCGTCGCTGTCGCCGATGAGCCGGAGTTCATCTACGACACCACGGTGACCGACCCGGAAACCGGGCTGCCGGTGGTCGACTTGTCCGGGCCGATCCCGGTCATCACCGGGATCGAGGACACCAACTTCAGGCTGTCCGACGTTCTGACCGCCCGGTCGCCCGACCAGGACGGATCCGAGTTCGAAAGCTACGTGGTCTCGTTCGACGATCCCAACGTCTACAGCTACATCACGATGATCGTCGCCGCCGGAACGCTGAGCGGCATCATCGACAACGGCGACGGTTCGATGACCTTCAGCAAGGCGGCCTTCGATTCGTTGCAACTCGCCCTGTCGGAGGATCACGCCCGGACACCCGATCCGCTGTTCGACATCCCCGACCGGATCAAGGTGACGATCACCGAAAACACGCTGGAGCTTTCCAACAGCGACACCAACAGCGCCACAACCGAGTTCTACCTGCAGTTCCGGCCCGATGCCGATACCCCCGAGGTGACGAGCTTCGACATCGCACCGGGCACCGGCACCGAGGATCAGGCGCAGCCCTATACCCTGACGGCAACCGCACAGAGCCCGGATTTCCACGAGAGCATCCACTTCGTGGTCTCGGGCCTTCCGGCGGGCTCGGTGCTGACTGTCGATGGCGTGGCGGTCACCATCGCCGCGGACGGAACGGCGACCATTCCGGGTGTCGCAGGCCCGGCAGCCGATGGCGTCGCGCCGGTCTACAGCCTCGGCGGCACGGTCGAATTCACCCCGCCGGCCGATTTCGGCGGCGATGTCGACCTGCAGATCGTCGCGGTCAGCACCGACAGCAACAGCCTCTACACCGATACCGAGACCTCTGCCCCGGCGGATGCGGCGATCGACATCGCCGTCGCGCCCGATCTGGTGGTGACGGTGACCGACACGATCATCGACGCCGACGAATCCGACGCGGCCGTCACCATCAAGCCGTCCGACGGCTTCGATATCGCGGTCACGGATGCCGACGGGTCGGAATCGGTCGATCAGGTGACCTATGTGCTGACCGGCGTGCCATCGGACATGGGCTACAGCCCGTCGACCGGGGTTTCGCTTTCGGGCAACGTGCTGACCTTTACCGGCACGCTGGCCGAGTTCGAGGCGCTGAACCTCGAATTCCCCGCCGGCTTCTCGACGGAAAGCCCGGGATCCTCGCTCACCGCCAGCCTGACGGTCAGCACCAACGAGGGCGGCAACCAGACGGTCGGCAACGAAATCCGGATCGCGGCGGAAGAGGACCTCGATTTCGCCGTGACCGAGCCCGATGTCACGCTCGCCGAAACCGATGCACCGCTCGTCTTCACCCCGGCCGACCAGATCGATGTGACGGTGGACGACCCCGACGGATCCGAAATCGCCACGGTGAGCTACACGCTGAGCGGCTTGCCGGCCGGCACGGTCGCCAGTGCCGGTTCGATCACCGGCGGCACGCTTACCTTCACCGGCACCGCCACCGAATTCGCGGCCCTTCAGATCACCTTCCCGGCTGATTTCGCCACCGCAACCGGTGCGACCCTGACCGGTACGGTGAAGGCCACGACCAACGAAGGCGGCGACAGCGGAATGCCGGTGGCGCTGACGGTGACGATCACACCCGAACAGGATATCGACCTCACCGTGACACCGGATCCGGATGAATACGATCCGTCGTTCACGCGGCAGACGGTGGCGCTCGGTATCGCGGCGGTCATCAGTGAAACGCTCACGCCGCATCTCGAAACGCTCGATCAGGTGGTGGTCAGCTTCACCTCGGCGCTGTCGGACGAGGTTGTGGTGTCGGACGGCACGCTGAACGCGGCGCGCGACACGCTGACGCTGACCCGGGGCACCACTGAAAGCGTCGCCGATTTCGAGGCCCGGGTAGCGGCCGTTTCGCTCGACCTGCCGACCCTCTTCACCGATGACATCGCGGGCGAGGTGACGGCAACGTCGAACCACGGCACGGCCGGACCGGTTGCGTTCTCGGTCGAGGCCAACACCCTGCTGCCCGACGATGTTGCCGGATGGTCGACCCAGCCCACCCCGGATACGGTGGTGACGCTGGACGCCACAACGCCGATGGGCAACGCCACCGGCACGCCCGGCAATATCGAGATCGCACAGGGCACAACCGGCAACGATACGGTCATCTGGGATGCCACCAGCCGCCCCTATACCGATATCGACGGGTTCCGCATGCTGGATGGCGCCGATCTGGTGGACCTCGGCGGCGCCAGCCAGGGCTATGCCATCGATCTCGGCGCGGGCAACGATACCGCTTTCGGCGGGGCCGGAAACGACCTGCTGTACGGCGGTGCCGGATCCGACATCCTGAGCGGCGGCGCGGGCGACGACGTGCTGCGTGGCGGTCCGGGTGCGGACACGCTGACCGGAGGGGCGGGCAACGATCTCTTCGTGATCGACAGCGAGCCGGGAATTGCCGACGTGATCACCGATTATCAGTCGCGCGATGCCGCCGGCAACGGCGACACCATCGACCTGACAGCATTCGGCAGCGGACGCAGCTTTGCCATGCTGGGCAACGCCCTGCAGGTAGACGGCGAAACGGTCGTTTCGTTCAGCGGCGGCATTCCCGACGAGGTTCAGATCATCTTCGAGAATGCCGCAGGCGTGGCCGAGGCGGCGGCTATCTAACGAACCCGGTACCAAAGCACATGAAAACGGGCCCCGGCGGGGCCCGTTATCCATGGCGGGCGATGTGACGCCGTTCCGGCGGCGCAAACGCCCCGCTCAGCGCTCGCGCAGCGCTTCAGCGCGCGCCTTGCGCAGGGGTTTCAGGACATAATCCAGCACGGTACGTTCGCCGGTCAGGACATCGACCGAGGCGACCATGCCCGGCTTGATCTCGTGCCGTTCGCCGCGCCGCTCCAGAACGTTGGTTTCGGTTTCGACGATGATCGGAAAATAGGTGAATCCCGTCGTCTCGTCGGTTTCGGCATCGGCGCCGATCCGGGTGACCGACCCGTCGAGCGCGCCGTAGATGGTGAAATCGAACGAGGTCAGCTTTACCCGCGCCGGCAGTCCGGTGCGGATAAAGGCGATGTCCTCCGGTCGCACCCGCGCCTCGACCTGCAGGCGGTCGCCCACCGGCACGATCCGCAGCACTTCCTCGTCGGCGCGGATTACCTCGTCGATGGTGTTGACATTGATCTGCGAGATCACCCCGTCCACCGGCGCCCTGAGAACGGCACGGTTGACCACATCGCTGGCGCGCTTGATCGATTCGTCGATTACTTCGAGCTTGCCCTGCACATCGGCGCGTTCGGCCGAGATCTCGGCCCGCCGTTCCAGTTCCAGCTCGCGCAGCCGCGCCTCGGCCTCGCGCAGCGCACCGCTGGCCTGCGCAAGCTGGCTGACCAGATCGTCGGCCTCCTGCCGCTTGGCCGCGCGCTCGCGTTCGATGGGCAGGATCTGGGCACGGGGAATGACGCCCGAAGCGGTCTTGATGTCGATCTCCTCGTCCAGCAGGGCGAGGCTCTCCCCGACCCGCCCCTGCGCGGCCGTAATTTTGGTGATCTCCTGACGCGCCTGATCCACCTGCGCCTCGGTCACCGCGCGCTGCCCGACATAAGAGGCAAGCCGGGTATCGAACATCGCGTTCTCCCGCAGTGCGATCGGTGCCTCGGCATCGATCCCGCTGCCGCCGAAATCGAGCGCCTGCACACCCGCGGCCTCGGCCTCCAGCCGGTGCATCCGGGCGGCAAGCGCGGTGCGCTGTGCCCGCAACTCGCCCAGATTCGCCGCCGATCCGGTATCGTCGATCCGGACCAGCACATCGCCCGCATTGACGATATCGCCCTCGGCGACGTGGATTTCGTGCACCACCCCGCCTTCGAGGCTTTCGACGATGCGTGCCCGACCCGAGGGCACAACCCGCCCGTCGGCGCGCGCGACCTCCTCGATCGTCGCACGCGACGCCCAGACGATCCCGGCGGCAACCGCAACGACAAGCAGCATCAGCAGCAGGGTAACCGTGTGCGAGGGTCGGCCGAGCCGCGCCCCGGCGCTGCCGGTGGCGAAATCGCGCAATTCCCGGTCCAGTCGCGCGCTCACGATTCCCTGCCCTTCGATACCTGTTCGAGCCTCCGCAGAACCTCGTCGCGCGGCCCGTCCTGCAGCACGCGCCCCTTGTCCAGCACCACCAGCCGTTCGGCCAGATCCAGCAAACCCATCCGGTGGGTCGAAACGACCAGTGTCATTCGGCGCTGCCGGAGCGCCGCGCCCAGCCGCTGAATGAAGAGCTTCTCGCTCGCCATGTCCATCGACGAGGTTGGCTCGTCGAGGATCAGCACCCTGGGGCGGGGCAGCAGCGCGCGGGCCAGCGCCACCATCTGCCGCTGGCCGCCCGAAAGGTTGCGCCCGCGCTCGGCGATGGGCATGGCCAGCCCCTGCGGGTGCGCCGCCGCCAGCCGGTCAACCCCGGCGATGCGCGCAGCTTCGACGATATCGGCATCGCGGGCCTGCGGCACACCAAAGGCGATATTTTCGGCCAGTGTGCCGGAGAACAGCACCGCATCCTGCGGCACCAGTTGCACCTCGGCGCGGATCTGCGCCGCGCCAAGCTGCCGCATGTTGATCCCGTCGAGCAGCACCATTCCGGAGGTCGGCGCGTAAAGCCCTGCCATCAGGCGGACAAGGCTTGTCTTGCCGCTGCCCACCGGACCGACGACGGCAACCCGCTCTGCGCCGCGGACCGACACCGACACATCCGTCAGCGCATCGATCTCGGCCCCGGTATAGCGCAGGCTCACCCCGTCGAGCGTCACCGAGCCGTCGACGATCTGCGCGTTGATCGGCCGGGTCTCGGGCGCGCTGTCGGAGGCAAGCTTCATCACCTCGTCAAGGCTGCGCAGCGTGGACATGGCGAAGCTGCCGCGCAGGAACAGGCCGGACAGTGCGGCGGTGGGCGCAAGCGCCCGGCCCGACAGGATCATCGCCGCTATCACCGCGCCCATGGTGATCCGCCCCTCGAGCGCAAGATAGACACCGATCACCACGATCCCGATGGAGGATGCCTGCTGCAACAGCGCGGTGACGGTGGTGGCAAAGGTGGCGAGCCGCCGATTGCGCTCCTGCGCGATGGCGGCCTCGGCCACATGGGTTTCCCAGCGGCGCTGCATCCGGCTCTGGCCCGACACCGCCTTGAGCGTTTCGAGATCGGTCATCGCCTCGACCGCGACAGCGTTCTTCACCCCGCCGGTCTGGCGCGCCGCATTGGCCGCCCGCCGCATCGGGATCAGCACCGCCATGCCGATCAGGATCGTTCCGATCAGAGCGATCGTCGGCGGCAGCGCCAGCGGACCGCCGACATAGGCGATGACCCCGAGAAACAGCACCGTGAAGCTGAGATCGGTCAGCGTTGCCACGGTCTGCGAGCCGAAGAAATCGCGCACCTGCTCGTAATCCTTGAGCGTGTTCATCAGCGCACCGGTCGACCGGTTTTTCGCCTCGAGCCGCAGGTCGGCGATGTGGCGGAAAAGTGCGGCCGATACCGACAGATCGACGCGACGGCCCACACGGTCGATCACCCCGGCGCGAATCCATTTCAGCGCCGCATCGAGCGCCAGCGCGATACCGACGCCAGCCACCAGCGACCACAACGTCACCAGCGCCGCGTTGGGAAAGACACGGTCGTAGACGTTCATGGTGAACAGCGGCACGACAAGACCGAGCACGTTTACCACGACCGAGGCCAGTATCACCTGCAGGTAGTCGGGCCAGTGCGCGGTGACGACACCCCAGAACCAGTGACCGCTTCCGGCCTGCGCCATCGCCGGCCCGGCACGGCCGGATTCGTCGACCTCGGGGCGCAGCACCAGCGCGTGGCCGGAATAGGCGGCCTGAAGTTCGGGCAGCGGCAACGAAATCGCCTCGCCACCCTTGGCCGGCCAGACGACGCGCGCCCGGCCACCCGGCTCGCGCGCGATCAGCACGCAGGCGTCACGACCGTTCAGAAACAGCACCGCCGGCAGAACCGCGTCGGGCAGGTCGGCGAGCCTTCCCTTGCGGGTAATCATTGCGCGAAAACCCTGCGCCGCGGCGGCGGCCAGTGCCAGATCGGGCGTAAGCCGCCCGTCGGGGGGCAGCGGCTGGCCCGCCCGCAACACGGGCAGGCCGACATCGCGACCCATCAGCCGCATCGTTTCGGCCAGCGAGGATGCCAGCGGATCGAGTGGATCGTCGGGGATCGACCATTCTTCCGGCCCGGTTCCGGGCCCGCCCTGTGCCGGCTTCACAACCAGCCGGACCGGTTTTTCGTCGCGGGTGCCATCGGCAGGCGGAACGGCGGGATCGCTACCTTCCACCATTCTCAACCCGCCCGGTCATTGCCTGTCGACGGACTTGCGCCAGTTGCTGAAGGATCGCGCATCGAAGCGGGTCTCGTCCTCGCGGGCGCTGACCGGCGTCGCGCTGACCTGATCGGTGGCATAGGTGCTTGCATCCACAGGCGGCTCGATCCCGAGCGTCGGCAGCAGAACGCCTTCGGCGGCAAGGATCCGGTATTCGATATAGGTATCGAGCGACAGGACGTTGATCAGTTCCGCCTGCGCGCGCACCAGCGAATTCTGCGTGTTCAGCACGTCGAGAAGCGAACGGGTGCCAACCTCGAACTCGGTCTCGTAAGTGTCGCGCAGGTCGCGCAGTTCCCGGACCTGGTTTTGCAGAAGACCGACACGCTTGTTCACCTGCACCATGCTGTTCCAGCTCTGGCGGACCTCGCGCTCGACCAGCCGGGTCTGCGACAGCAGGTGTGCACGGCTTTCGCTGGTGCGGCGAACCTGCTCCTGGCGGTCGGCCCGGTTGGCACCGCCCTGGAATTCATAGCTGAATTCGACCCCGGCCGAAAACTCGTTGACCCGGCCTCTGTATCCGTCCACGTCCTCGCCATAGCGCCCTTCGACCACCAGATCGACGCTCGGGTACTTGTTGCTGGCAGCACGGCGCGCCATCGCCTCGGATGCGCCGACATCGTGCTGCGCAAAGCGGATCGTCGGGTTTTTCTGCCGCGCCGTGGCAAGCGCGTGGTCGAGCGAACCGGGCACCGCAGAGCCGAGCCCCGGAACGCGCACCAGCGCGTCGGGCTCGATCCCGACCACTTCGAGGAACACCGCCCGGGTGTCTTCAAGATCGAGCTCGAATTCCAGCAGGACATCCTCGGCCACCAGCTGGCGCTCTTCGGCCTGCAGCACATCGCCCGGGCCGACCACGCCATTGTCGAAAGCGCCCTGCAGCCGCCCGACAACCTCGCGGTGATAAGCCAGATTCTGCCGCGCCAGCCCCACCTGCTCCTGCATCCGCAGCACATCGGCATAAAGCCGTGTCGCCTCGAGCGCGAGCACTTCGGACCGCTCCAGCACCCGCAACGCGGCGGCATCGACCCGATAGGCCTGGCGTTCGATCTCCGAACGCGTCCACCAGCCGTCGAAAACCGTTTGCGTCACCCGCGCATTCGCCTCCCATCCTTCGATGGAATGCTCTGCGGCCGAGTCCGAATACCCGTAATCGTGGCTGGTTCCGGCCCAGCCGCCCAGCCGTACTTTCGGGGTGCGAAATGCCTTTGCCCGATCAAGCTCGAATTCGATCGCCTGCTTGTTGAATTCCGCCGCCTGTATTTCGGGATTGGTCTCGAGCACGTAAAGAACGGCATCCTCAAGCGTCAATGCGGAAGCTGGCAGAGCACACACCGTCGCGAGCAAAGCTGCGCGCAAACATACCTTAATGGGCACGGAAATCTCCCTGTATTATGATTGTTTCTATACACTCCCGAATTTCATTTCGACAACGTTGCCAGACTGAAATGACACAGTGCGTCGTCTAATGTGGCCTTCTTGCACTGATGCGGTTGCGCGTCGAGGGGCGATCTTGTCACAATGCGCCGCGAGTAGTTTGCCAGTTTGCGCGGTCTGTCGCGCCCCAATCGAAAGCTGTCACAATGCGATTGTTCGCGCTTGTCCTTGCCCTTTCATTTCTCGCATTCGGTCTTCCCCGCGCCGCAACGGCGCAGGACATTGCCACCGTCAATTTCGCCTTCGATTCCGATGTGCTGGATACGCAGGCACAGGCGCAACTGAAAACGGTCGCCGAAAATCTCAGGGCCAGCGGAAACTACCGCCCCACCGTTGTCATCGGCTATACCGATGCCGTCGGAAGCGCCGGTTACAATCAGGGGTTGGGCATGCGGCGCGCGCGCGCGGTCGCCAATGCGCTGGTGGCCGATGGTGTGCCGGTCAGCCGGATCGGAACCGTCGAAAGCCGTGGGGAGCGCGAGCTTCTGGTGCGGGTCTCGGGCCCCGAACGAGCCAATCGCCGGGTCACGGTGACGCTCGAACAGATGCTCGCGGCCTGCCGGAGCTGGCGCGATGTCGGGCTGACGCCCGCCTCGGTCGGGCCGATGCTGCAATCGGACCTCGACGCGCGGCTGAACGAGGCCGTGGCCTATCACGACCAGCTTGCCGCCAGCGGCCGGAACGGTGCCGCCTTCCAGATGGCCGCCGCCGCGCGCGCGGATTGCGGCACGGCGGTCGGCTTCGGGGGAACCCTGCGCAAGGTGGAATACGCCCAACGCTGCTTCTGCAGTTCGGCCCGGATGCGGGTGGCACTGAACGACTGACGGCATCCGGCGCGCTCAGCGGAAGCGCGCCTCCGGACTTTCCGGCAACTGTCGTCCCGTCGATGGCGGGACATGCGGGTCATCCGCCGCATCGCCGGAACGGTGCGGCGGCCAATGCGCCGGTCAGGCGTGAATCGCCCCGTCGCCACAGGCGAGCGCGGCTTCGCGCACCGCCTCGGAGAAGGTCGGGTGGGCGTGGCAGGTGCGGGCGATATCCTCGGCCGAGGCGCCGAACTCCATCGCCACGCAGATCTCGTGGATGATCTCGCCCGCCGACGGGCCAATGATGTGGCAGCCGAGAACACGGTCGGTGGTCTTGTCGACCAGCAGCTTCACGAACCCCTCGGTCTGCATCACCGCCTTGGCGCGGCCGTTGCCCATGAAGGGGAACTTGCCGACCCGGTAGGCGCGGCCGGCCTCCTTGAGCGCCTGTTCGGTCGCGCCGACCGAAGCGACCTCGGGGGTGGTATAGATGACACCCGGGATCAGGTTGTAGTCGATATGCGGCTTCTGGCCGGCGATCATCTCCGCCAGCGCGCCGCCCTCGTCCTCGGCCTTGTGGGCCAGCATCGGGCCCTCGATCACATCGCCGATGGCATAGATGCCGGGCACGCTGGTACGAAAGCCGCCATCGACGGCGATCTGGCCACGCGGCGTCAGCTTCACCCCCAGCTTGTCGAGCCCCAGCCCCTCGGTGAAGGGCAGGCGGCCCGTGGCCACCAGCACGATATCGGCATCCACCTGATGCTCGCTGTCGTCCTTGCGCCGCCGGTAGCTGACCTTTGCCTTGGTCTTGAGCGTCTCGACCTTCGAGACGGCCGCGCCGGTGACGATCTCCAGCCCCTGCTTCGACAGGATGCGCCGGAAGGTCTTGGCAACCTCGGCGTCCGCCCCCGGAACGATGCCGTCCATGTATTCGATCACCGTTACCTCGGTACCGAGGCGGCTGTAGACCGAGCCGAGTTCGAGCCCGATCACGCCGCCGCCGACGACGACCATCTTTTTCGGGATCTTCGGCAGGGCAAGCGCACCGGTCGAGGTGACGACGATCTTCTCGTCGATCTCGACCTCGGCTCCGGGGATCGAGGCCGATTTCGAGCCCGACGCGATGATGATATGCTTGGCCTCGTGCAGATCGTCGCCGATGCTGACCTTGCCGGGCGCGGTAACCTGCCCCCAGCCCTTCAGCCAATCGATCTTGTTCTTCTTGAACAGGAATTCGATGCCGCGGGTATTCTGGCCGACCACGTCCTCCTTGTAGGCGAGCATCTTGTCCCACTCGACCTTGGGCGCCGAGGTCCTGATGCCCATCTTTTCGAAATTGTGCTCGGCCTCGTGGACCAGATGGCTTGCGTGCAGCAGCGCCTTGGACGGGATGCAGCCAACATTCAGGCAGGTGCCGCCCAGGGTCTCGCGCCCCTCGACACAGGCAACCCTGAAGCCAAGCTGCGCGGCGCGGATGGCACAGACATAGCCCCCCGGACCGCCGCCGATTACGATGATGTCATAGCTTGCCATGGGGCGTCTCCTTTCGGATGGGGGCTCTCGTGATGAGGTGGAAGAGGGCCGTCTGCCCCCGAAGATACATTCAGACAAAAAGGCAGCGGCGACAGGCCCGTCGCCGCTGGCACGATCAGAGGTCCATCAGCATCCGCGCCGGATCTTCCAGCGCTTCCTTGACCTTGACAAGGAAGGTCACCGCGCCTTTGCCGTCGACGATGCGGTGATCGTAGCTGAGCGCCAGATACATCATCGGCCGGGCGACGATCTGCCCGTTCACCACCATCGGGCGCTGCTGGATCTTGTGCATGCCGAGGATACCCGACTGCGGCGGGTTGAGGATCGGCGAGGACATCAGCGAGCCATAGACACCGCCGTTCGAGATGGTGAAGGTGCCGCCCTGCATCTCGGCCATCGACAGCTTGCCATCGCGGGCGCGGCGGCCCTTTTCGGCGATGGCGGCCTCGATCTCGGCGAAGGACATGCTGTCGGCGTCGCGGATCACCGGTACCACAAGCCCCTGCGGCGTGCCGGTGGCAATCCCCATGTGGACGAAATTCTTGTAGACGATCTCGTCGCCGTCGATCTCGGCGTTGACCTCGGGCACGTCCATCAGGGCGGCGCAGCAGGCCTTGGTGAAGAACGACATGAAGCCGAGCCGCACGCCGTGGCGCTTTTCGAACTCGTCCTTGTAGCGGCTGCGCAGCGCCATCACCTCGGTCATGTCCACCTCGTTATAGGTGGTCAGGATGGCGGCGGTGTTCTGCGCGTCCTTGAGACGGCGGGCGATGGTCTGGCGCAGGCGGGTCATCTTGATCCGCTCCTCGCGCGAGGCGTCCTCGGCCGGAACCGGCGCACGCGGGGCGGCTGGCGCGGCGGGTTTCTGTGCCGGGGCGGCAAGCGCATTCAGCACATCTTCCTTCATGACCCGGCCGTCGCGGCCCGATCCCTGAACCTGTGCCGGATCGATCCCCTTCTCGGCCATCAGCTTGCGGGCGGAGGGCGCATCGGCCACGTCCCTGGCCACAGCCTGCCCGGCCGTAGCCGCCTCCTGCGCGACGCTGGCAAGACCGGCATCGGCCGTGGCCGCGACAACCGCGGCGCCCTCGCCGGCCGCGATTACCGCCAGCCGGGCAGAAGCCTCGACGGTTGCCCCTTCGGGAGCCAGGATCTCGGTCAGCACGCCGGCGACGGGGCTCGGCACCTCGACCGAAACCTTGTCGGTCTCCAGCTCGCAGAGCATCTCGTCCTGATTGACGGCATCGCCGACCTTCTTGAACCAGGTCGAAACCGTCGCCTCGGTCACGCTTTCGCCGAGCGTCGGCACCATGACGTCGACCGCACCGCCTGCGGCGGCGGGCGCTTCCGCCGCCGGCCGGGCGGCTTTGGGCGCAGGCGCCGCAACGGCGGCCTCGCCCTCGGAAATCGTTGCCAGCAGCGCATCGACACCTACGGTCTCGCCCTCGGCGGCAACGATCTCGCCCAGCACGCCGGCCGCCGGGGCGGGCACCTCGACCGTCACCTTGTCGGTCTCCAGCTCGCACAGCATCTCATCGGCCGCAACCGCCTCGCCCGGCTTCTTGAACCAGGTTGCGACCGTCGCTTCGGTGACGCTTTCACCCAGGGTTGGAACACGAACTTCGATGGTCATGGGTCATTTTCCCTCAATGGTAAGCGCTTCGTCGACGAGCGCCGCTTGTTGTGCCTTGTGCGAACTGGCCAGACCCGTCGCCGGCGAGGCCGATGCCGCCCGTCCGGCATAGACCGGCCGGGTATGGCGCGCGCCGATCCGGGTCAGCACCCATTCGATATTGGGCTCGATAAAGTTCCACGCACCCTGGTTCTTTGGCTCTTCCTGGCACCAGACGATTTCGGCATCCTTGAACCGCTCGAGTTCCTTGACCAGCGAAAGCGCCGGGAAGGGATAGAACTGCTCGACCCGAAGCAGGTAGACATCGTCGATCCCGCGCGCGTCGCGTTCGTCGAGCAGATCGTAATAGACCTTGCCGGCGCACATGACGACACGCCTAATTTCGGAATCCGGCCTGAGCTGCGTATCCGAATTGCCCTTTTGCGCATCGTCCCACAACACGCGGTGGAACGACGACCCCTCGACGAAATCCTCGCGGGTGGAAATGCAGAGCCGGTGGCGCAGCAGCGATTTCGGCGTCATCAGCACCAGCGGCTTGCGGAAGCTGCGGTGCAACTGCCGGCGCAGGATGTGGAAGTAGTTTGCCGGTGTCGAGCAGTTGGAGACGATCCAGTTGTCCTGCGCCGACAGCTGCAACCAGCGTTCGAGGCGCCCCGACGAGTGTTCGGGCCCCTGCCCCTCGAACCCTTGCGGCATCAGCATCACCAGCCCGGACATGCGCAGCCACTTGCTTTCGCCCGACGAGATGAACTGATCGAACATGATCTGGGCGCCGTTGGCGAAATCGCCGAACTGGGCCTCCCACAGGGTCAGCGCGTTGGGCTCGGCCATCGAATAGCCGTATTCGAACCCGAGCACGGCATATTCGGACAGCATCGAATCGATGACCTCGTAATGCGCCTGCCCCTCACGGATGTTGTTGAGCGGGTAATAGCGCTCCTCGGTTTCCTGATCGATCAGCCCGGAATGGCGCTGCGAGAAGGTGCCCCTGGTCGAATCCTGCCCCGAGAGGCGCACCGGATAACCCTCGGTGAGCAGCGAGCCGAAGGCCAGCGCCTCGGCCGTCGCCCAGTCGAAGCCGCGACCGGTCGCGAACATCTCCCTCTTGGTATCGAGCAGCCGCCCGACGGTCTTGTGCAGCGGGAAGCCCTCGGGGACAGTTGTCAGCGCCCGCCCGACCTCGTCGAAGGTCTCGCCCGGAATCGCGGTCTGACCGCGCTGGTACTGGTCGCCCTCGCGGTCGAGATGCGACCAGCGCCCGTCGAGCCAGTCGGCCCTGTTGGGCTTGTAATCCTTGGCGACCTCGAACTCCTCGTTGAGATGGGCCTGGAAGGCGGCCTTCATGTCCTCGATCTCGCCTTCGGGGATCAGCCCGTCATTGACCAGCCGCTCGGTATAGAGCGCCAGCGTCGTCTTGTGGCGCTTGATGCGGTTGTACATGATCGGGTTGGTGAACATGGGCTCGTCGCCCTCGTTATGCCCGAAGCGGCGATAGCAGAAGATGTCGATCACCACGTCCTTGGCGAATTTCTGGCGGAACTCGGTCGCGACCTTGGCGGCGTGAACCACCGCCTCGGGATCGTCGCCATTGACGTGGAAGATCGGCGCCTCGACCATCAGCGCGATATCGGTCGGATAGGGCGATGAGCGCGAGAAATGCGGCGCGGTGGTAAAGCCGATCTGGTTGTTGACGACGATATGGATCGTGCCGCCGGTGCGGTGCCCCTTGAGCCCCGACAGACCGAAGCACTCGGCCACCACACCCTGGCCGGCGAACGCCGCATCGCCGTGCAGCAGCACCGGAATGACCGAGCGGCGGGAAAGATCGTGGTTCTGGTCCTGCTTGGCGCGCGCCTTGCCCAGCACCACCGGGTTGACGGCCTCCAGATGCGAGGGGTTGGCGGTCAGGCTGAGGTGCACGATATTGCCGTCAAACTCGCGGTCGGACGAGGCGCCGAGGTGGTATTTCACATCCCCCGAGCCATCGACATCCTCGGGCTTGAACGACCCGCCCTGAAATTCGTTGAAGATCGCGCGATAGGGCTTGTTCAGAACATTGGCCAGCACGCTGAGCCGGCCGCGGTGCGGCATGCCGATCACAACATCGGTAACCCCCAGCGCGCCGCCGCGCTTGATGATCTGCTCCATCGCCGGGATCAGCGTCTCGCCGCCGTCGAGCCCGAAGCGCTTGGTTCCCATGTATTTCACATGCAGGAATTTCTCGAAACCCTCGGCCTCGACCAGCTTGTTGAGGATGGCCCGGCGCCCTTCGCGGGTGAACTGGATTTCCTTGCCGAAGCCTTCGATCCGCTCCTTCAGCCACGCGGCCTGCTCGGGATCGGAAATATGCATGTATTGCAGCGCGAAGGTGCCGCAATAGGTGCGCTTCACGATCTCGAGGATCTGGCGCATGGTGGCAACCTGCAAGCCCAACACGTTGTCGATGAAGATCGGCCGGTCCATGTCGGCTTCGGTGAAACCGTAGGAAGCGGGGTCGAGCTCGGGATGCGGGTTTTCCTCGCGCAGGCCGAGCGGGTCGAGATCGGCGATCAGATGGCCCCGGATGCGATAGGCGCGGATGATCATCAGCGCCCGGATCGAATCCAGCACCGCGCGCTTGATCTGATCGTCGCTGACCCTGACCCCGACGGTATCGGCCTTCTCGCGGATCTTGCGACCCGCCTCCCTGACCTCGGGTTCCGGCCATTCACCGGTCATCGCGGCGATCAGGTCGTCGGCGACGAAGGTCTTGCGCCGTGCCCAGCTTGGTCCGGTGGCCTCGGCCAGCACGTCGCGCTCGGGATCGCCGAGTTGCCGGAAGAAATCGATCCATACCTCGTCCACCGAGCCGGGATCCTCCGCATAGCGGGCGTAAAGCTGATCCATGTAGGCCGCGTTCGCCCCCTGCAGGAAGCTTGATGCGTGGAATACTTCGTTCTTGCTGTGCTCGGTCATTGAGGCACCTTCAGATTACGGTTCAGGCCGCGAAATGCGGCGGTTCAATAGTCTGGCCGGCAAAACCGCCAATACCCGGGCCGCGAAAGCGACCCGGGTCTGTCGTGTATTTCGAAAGGCGCCCTGATGCGGCTTCGAAACGTCCCATGCCTGCTCCCCTCCCGCGGAGCAAATCGGGTCAGCCGATGGCTTCCAGCACCGCCTGCCCCAGATCGGCGGGGTTGTCGGCCACCACGATACCGGCCGAGCGCATGGCCTCGATCTTGTCCTCGGCACCGCCCTCGCCGCCCGAGACGATGGCGCCGGCATGACCCATGCGGCGGCCCGGAGGCGCGGTGCGCCCGGCGATGAAGCCGGCGACCGGCTTGGCACGACCCTTCTTTGCCTCGTCCTTCAGGAACTGGGCGGCCTCTTCCTCGGCACTGCCGCCGATCTCGCCGATCATGATGATCGAGCGGGTCTCGTCGTCCGACAGGAACATGTCGAGCACGTCGATGAACTCGGTCCCCTTGATCGGGTCGCCGCCGATGCCGACACAGGTCGACTGGCCCAGCCCGACATCCGAGGTCTGCTTGACCGCCTCGTAGGTCAGCGTGCCCGAGCGCGAGACCACGCCGACCGAACCGCGCCGGTGGATATGGCCGGGCATGATGCCGATCTTGCATTCGTCCGGCGTGA
>NZ_JBKEAE010000186.1:0-13777 GCF_047971885.1 Tropicimonas sp.
AAACGATTCGCTGGTATCACGAGGATATGGGCGCGCTTGGCGTGCTGCGCCCCACCTTCGAGCCGCGCGCGACCGCCTTTATCGGCGAGATGATCGCGATGATCGGCGAACTGGTCGCCGATGGCTTCGCCTATGAGGCCGAGGGGCATGTGCTGTTTGCGGTGGAGAAATACCCCGAATACGGCCGGCTTTCGGGCCGGTCGGTGGACGACATGATCGCCGGCGCGCGGGTCGAGGTGGCGCCCTACAAGCGCAACCCGATGGATTTCGTGCTGTGGAAGCCCTCGACGCCCGATCTGCCGGGCTGGGAAAGCCCGTGGGGCAGGGGGCGACCGGGCTGGCATATCGAATGCTCGGCGATGAGCCTGGCGCTGCTGGGCAAGAGCTTCGACATCCACGGCGGCGGCAACGACCTGATGTTCCCGCACCACGAGAACGAGATCGCCCAGAGCTGCTGCGCCCACCCCGAGGGGACGTTTGCCCGCATCTGGATGCACAACGAGATGCTGCAGGTCGAGGGGAAGAAGATGTCCAAGTCTCTGGGCAACTTCTTTACCGTGCATGACGTTCTGGGGCAGGGCATTCCGGGCGAGGTGATCCGGTTTGTCTATCTCTCGACGCATTACCGCAAGCCGATGGACTGGACGGCGGAGAAGGCACGTCAGGCAGGGGCGACGTTGAGAAACTGGCGGGCACTGACTGCCGGGCTTGAACCAGCGGCAGCGCCGGATGATCTGTTCCTGAATCATTTGTCTGACGATCTGAACACGCCGGCAGCGATTGCGCAGCTTCACCGCCTCGCCTCTGACTCGTCCCACGACAAGGCAGATTTGAGAACGCTGCTGTCATCTGCGCGTCTTGTCGGGCTTTTGTCGGAAGATATGGGAGACTGGGCACGTGCCCCGGTGATTGACGAAAACATCAACGTCCTGATCCAGAGTCTCATGAACGACAGGTTTCAGGCCAAGGAAGTCAAGGATTGGGCACGCGCGGACCGGATACGGGATGGTCTTCTGAAAGCAGGCGTGAAGGTCAGCGAAGGAAAGGACAGCTACTCTGTCGATCTAGAACCAGACTTCGATCCTCGAAAGCTCGAAGGGCTGAAATGAGCGGTATCATACAATCCATCCGGGCCGCTTGCGGTCCGGGCAACGCCCGAACCGCCCCTCCGGGGCGGGTGCTTCTCGCCCACCCTGCGGTTCGGGCGCTGCCCGCCGTTCGGTGCGGTGTCTGCGGGGATGACAACAAGCACAAGATCGACGGAAGGGACGCGGCATGAGCAAGGAACGGCTCTACCTGTTCGACACCACGCTGAGGGACGGGCAGCAGACGCAGGGGGTGCAGTTCTCTCTTGAGGACAAGCACGAGATCGCCGGGCTGCTCGACGATCTGGGCGTCGACTATATCGAGGGTGGCTGGCCCGGGGCGAACCCGACCGACAGCGAGTTCTTCGAGGCGCCGCCGGCGCTGAAGCGTGCCACCTTTCTTGCCTTCGGGATGACCAAGCGCGCCGGACGGTCGGCGGCCAACGACGAGGTGCTGGCGGGGGTGATGAACGCGGGCACCGGGACGGTCTGCATCGTCGGCAAGAGCCACGATTTCCACGTCACAACGGCACTGGGAGTAACGCTGGAAGAGAACCTGGCCAATATCGCCGAGAGCATCGCGCATATCGTGGGCGAGGGGCGCGAGGCGCTCTATGACGCCGAGCATTTCTTCGACGGTTACAAGGCCAATCGCGAATATGCGCTGGCCTGCCTGCATGCGGCGCTTGGCGCGGGCGCGCGCTGGGTGGTGCTGTGCGACACCAACGGCGGCACCCTGCCGGCCGAAATACACGCCATCACCCGCGCGGTGATCGAAAGCGGCATTCCCGGCGACAGGCTGGGCATCCACACCCATAACGACACCGGCAACGCGGTGGCGGGCACGCTTGCGGCGGTCGATGCCGGGGCGCGGCAGGTGCAGGGCACGCTCAACGGGCTGGGCGAGCGCTGCGGCAATGCCGATCTGGTGGCGCTGATCCCGACGCTGCTGCTGAAGGAGCCCTATGCCGGCCGGTTCGAGACCGGGGTCACGCCCGAGGCCCTGGCCGGGATCACCCAGGCCAGCCGCATGATGGACGACATCCTGAACCGTGTGCCCAACCGCAGCGCGCCCTATGTCGGCGCCTCGGCATTCGCCCACAAGGCGGGGTTGCACGCCAGTGCCATCCTGAAAAATCCGTCGACCTACGAGCATGTCGATCCGGTGCTGGTCGGCAATGCGCGCATTGTCCCGATGTCGAACCAGGCCGGGCAGTCCAACCTGCGCAAGCGGCTGGCCGATGCGGGCATCCGCGTTGAAAACGGCGATCCGGCGATGGGGCGTATCCTCGATCTGGTCAAGGCGCGCGAGGCGGCGGGCTATTCCTACGACACCGCGCAGGCGAGCTTCGAGTTGCTGGCGCGGCGCGAACTGGGGCAATTGCCCGCTTTCTTCCGGATCGACCGCTACCGCGTCATCGTCGAGCGGCGCAAGAACCGGCTGGGCGAGACGATCAGCCTGTCGGAGGCGGTGGTCGTGATGATCGTCGACGGCGAAAAGCGGCTTTCGGTATCGGAATCGCTGGACGAGACCGGTTCGGACCGCGGCCCGGTGAACGCGCTGTCGCGGGCGCTGGCCAAGGATCTGGGCCCGCTTCAGCCCTTTATCGACGACATGAAGCTGGTGGACTTCAAGGTGCGGATCACCAACGGCGGCGTCGATGCCGTCACCCGTGTCATCATCGACAGCGAGGATGCCAGGGGCCGGCGCTGGTCGACGGTGGGCGTTTCACCCAACATCGTCGACGCCTCGTTCGAGGCGCTGCTGGAGGCGATCCAGTGGAAGCTGCTGCGCGACGGCGCGCCGGCGCAGGCGGTGTGACCATGGATATGGAGAGCTTCTTCGTTCTGCACCGGGATCTGCCGCGTGAGGGGCCGGGCGAGCCGCAGGATGTGGCCTGGGCAACAGAGGTGGCCGGGACGCGGGGAAACTGCCGGGTCTGCGACGCGGGCTGCGGGCCGGGCGCCGATACCGAGACCCTGGCTGCACTTCTGCCCGAAGCGCGGATCGATGCGTTCGACCTCTATCCGCAATTTGTCGCGGCGGCCGCCGCGCGCTGCGCCCGTTTCGGTGCGCGGGTCTCGGCGCGGGTCGGCAGCATGGCCGATCTTTCGGGGCCTTACGATCTGATCTGGAGCGCCGGCGCGGTCTATTTCCTCGGCGTGACCGAAGCGCTCGCCCGCTGGCGGCCGGCGCTTGCCGAAGGCGGCAGGGTCGCCTTTTCCGAGCCTGTTCTGCTGGACGCGGCAGAAAACAACCGGGCGGTGCGCGATTTCTGGGCCGATTATCCGGCAATCACCGACCGCGCCGGGATCGAGGCGCGCATCCGGGCGGCGGGATACCGTGTGCTTGGCGGCCGCCTGATCGTCGGCGCCGCGTGGGAGGCATATTACCTGCCGCAGGAGGCGCGCATCGCCGGGCTGCGCGCGAGCGCGGTCCCCGAGGCGCTGGAGCCGGTCCTGCGCGAGGCCGAGGCCGAGATTGCGAACTGGCGCGCTGCGCCCGATCGCATCGCCTATCTTCTGAGCGTGGTGGCGCCTGCATGAGTGTCGAGACCTGCGCCGCGATCGTCGAACGCGGAGATCCGGACCGGTTTCTTTCGACAATGGCGGCGCCCCGCAGGGCACGCGAGGTTCTGTTTCCGCTCTATGCCTTCAATGTCGAGGTGGCGCGCGTTCCCTGGGCCAGCAAGGAGCCGATGATCTGCCAGATGCGCCTGCAATGGTGGCGCGAGTTGCTGGACGAGATCGCCACCGGCCGGCCGGTGCGCGCCCACGAGATCGCCGCGCCGCTCGCTGCGGTCATCCGCGGGCGGAACCTGCCTGTCGCGCCGCTCGACGCGCTGGTTGTTGCGCGGGACTGGGATATTCATGCCGACCCTTTCGAGGACGACGCGCATCTCGACCGCTATCTGGAAGATACCGCCGGTGGCCTGATGTGGACCACCGCCATGGCGCTGAACGTGCCGGCCGAATGGGAGCGGGCGATCCGCGATGCCGGCTGGGCGGCGGGGCTTGCGGCTTTCCTGCGTGCGGTTCCCGAGCTTGCCGCACGAGGGCGCCGGCCGTTGCGCGACACCCGCCCCGATGCGGTTGGCGCGCTGATCAGGAAGGGCCTGATCCGGCTGGCGCGGGCGCAGGAAAGCGGCATTCCCAGGGCGGCGCATCCGGCGCTGCGGTCCGCATGGCGTGCCTGCGCAACCCTGCGCCGCGCCGCTGCCGATCCGTCCGACGTGCTGGCCGGGCGGCTGGGGGAAAGCGACTTTGCCCGCCGTGCCGGGCTGTTGCGCCGCGCCCTGTTCGGCGGCTGGTAGATAGCGCGCTGCCCTTTGGGGCTGGACGTAGCGCGGCCGGCCTGTCACCCATCCGGGTGAGACCAGCATGAACAGACCGGAGCGGGTGGCGGAAATGGTACGGGAACTGAAATCGGAGCGGCGTGGCGTTGCGCCGGGCGGGGCAAAGCAGGTTGTCGTCTTCCTGCACGGCTATGGCGCCGACGGGGCGGACCTGCTGGGGCTGGCCGACCCGATGGAGCCCTACCTGCCCGATACCGCCTTCTATGCGCCCGACGCGCCCGAACGCTGCACCGGCAACCCGTTCGGCCGCCAGTGGTTTCCGATCCCGTGGCTCGACGGATCGTCGGAAGAGGCGGCGAAGGCGTCGATGGCGTCCTCGGTTGCGGATGTCGACGCTTTTGTCGACAAGGTGCTGGCCGACGAGGGGCTGACCGCCGATCGCCTGATATTGCTGGGGTTTTCCCAAGGCTGCATGATGAGTCTGCAAATCGCGCCGCGCCGCGATGCAGCCTGCGCCGGGGTGGTCGGCATTTCGGGCCGGCTGCTCGAACCCGACCGGCTGGCGGCAGAGGCGAAGGTCAGGCCGCCGGTCCTGCTGATGCACGGCGATCAGGACGATGTGGTGCCCTTCGCCTCGCTGAAGGAGGCAGCCGACGCGCTGGTCGAAAACGGATTCGAAACCTACGTCCATGTGATGAAGGGCATGGGGCACGGAATCTCGCCCGATGCGCTTGGCCAGGCGGTGGGCTTCATGCGGTTGAAACTGGGGCTGGAGACCGCCGGCGGCGGTTGACCTGCCAGTTTGCGCGAGATCCCGAAAAGACGGGTGCGCGGGCGGAAACCGGCAGGGATCGTGCCGTCATCGGCGCCGGCACCGACATATTCCGACCCGCCGCCGGGTGGCCGGGCGTCACACGAATGTAACCATCCCCGGTTAGGTGTTGGCGCAAACCACCGTATCGCGGGGGTTGTCACGCGAAAATAGCCACATATAGTGTGGCCAAGCGGGGGCGGGGCGTCCCGCCCCGGGCCGGGATGCGGGCAGACGGGGCGAAGGCGGAGTCTCAGACGATGGACGGTGATTTCAGGACACATTTCGTGCGGGAGCCGGGCAGCCTGCGTCATCATCCTGCACTGGTGCTGAACGCGGATTACCGGCCGCTTTCCTATTATCCGCTGTCGCTCTGGCCATGGCAGGAGGCGATCAAGGCGGTATGGCTCGATCGGGTGGAGATCGTCGCCGAATACGACGAATGCGTGCGAAGTCCTTCCACCACGATCCGGATTCCCTCCGTCGTTGTCCTCAAGGATTATATCAGGCCGCGGAAGTGCGTGGCCTTCACCCGCTTCAATCTGTTCCTGCGCGACGAATTCCGCTGCCAGTATTGCGGCAGCAGGGGCGATCTGACCTTTGATCATGTGGTGCCGCGCGCACGCGGCGGGATCACAAGCTGGGAGAATGTCGTCGCCGCCTGTTCCGCCTGCAACCTGAAGAAAGGTGCGAAATCGCTGCGGCAGGCAGGCATGAGCCTGTGCCGCGCCCCGCGCCGGCCGGGCGCCGAGGAATTGCGCAACATGGGCCGCAAGTTCCCGCCCAACCACCTGCACCGGAGCTGGCTCGATTACCTGTACTGGGATGCCGAGCTTGAGGCGTGAGGACTGACCGGTCAGCCCCTGTGGCCGTTGGCATTACAGCGCGATGTAGCGGTCGCGCCGGTGGTTGACGGCGATGATGCCGTTGAGAACCACCGCGCCGAACAGCGAATAGGCGACGACCCGGCCGGGAAACAGCATCGCCGCCACGGCGAACAGAACCACGTCGAAGATCAGTTGCAGGTAGCCGGCCCGGAAGCCGAAGCGATCCTGCACCATCAGCGCAACGATGCCGAGCCCGCCGAGGCTCGCCCCGTGGCGGAAGATCACGATCAGGCCAAGCCCGGTCAGTGCGCCGAAGATCGTCATCCCGACCAGCGGCTGAACCTCGCCCAGTTGCACCCACTGCGGCATCAGGTCGACCAGCAGCGACAGCAGCGCGACACAGCCGAGCGATTTCAGCGTGAATTCCCGCCCCATCCGTGTCCAGGCCAGCCAGTAGAACGGCAGGTTGACGACCAGGAATACCGCGCCGAAAGGCCAGCCCGCGACATAGGAGATCAGCAATGCCAGCCCCGCCGTCTGGCCGGTCAGAAAGCCCAGATGGGTCAGGAACAGCATCGCCACCGAACAGACGAGAACGCCGGTACTCAGCCCCTGCGCGTCTTCGAGCGGGGTATGGCGAAGCGCCGGATCGGCAGGGGGAACGGGTGCTGGCATGGGATTGCGGTAGCCGGTTTCCGGTGCGGGGGGAAGCCCCGTCGCGCGCGGAACCGCCCGGCGCAGGGGGCGACCGCCCGGGCCGCCGCCGTCGCGATCAGTTCACCAGCGCCTTGTTCAGGTTCTCGTCGATCTTTTCGAGAAAGCCCGTGGTGGTCAGCCAGCGCTGCTCCGGTCCGACCAGCAGCGCCAGATCCTTGGTCATGAAACCGCTTTCGACAGTGCTCACCGTCACCCGCTCCAGCGTGTCGGCAAAGGCGGCAAGGGCGATGTTGTCGTCAAGCTTCGCACGGTGCTTCAGCCCGCCCGTCCAGGCGAAGATCGAGGCGATCGAGTTGGTCGAGGTCTGTTCGCCCCGCTGGTGCTGGCGGTAGTGCCGCGTGACGGTGCCGTGGGCGGCCTCGGCCTCGACGATCTTTCCGTCCGGTGTCATCAGTTGCGAGGTCATCAGGCCGAGCGAGCCGAAACCCTGGGCCACGGTATCGGACTGCACGTCGCCGTCGTAGTTCTTGCACGCCCAGACGAACCCGCCGTTCCATTTCATGCAGCAGGCGACCATGTCGTCGATCAGCCGGTGCTCGTAATGGATGCCCTTCGCCTTGAACTGCTCTTCGAACTCCGCCTCGTAGATCTGCTGGAACAGATCCTTGAAGCGGCCGTCATAGGCCTTGAGGATTGTGTTCTTGGTCGAAAGATAGACCGGCCAGCCGAGGTGCAGCCCGTAGTTGAACGAGGCGCGGGCGAAATCGGCGATCGACTGGTCGAGGTTGTACATGCCCATGTAGACGCCGGCCGACGGGGCCTGATAGACCTCGCGCTCGATCACCGTGCCGTCGTCGCCGGCGAATGTCATCGTCAGCCTGCCGGCGCCCGGAAAGGCGAAATCGGTCGCCTTGTACTGGTCGCCGAAGGCGTGGCGGCCGATCACCACCGGCCGTGTCCAGCCGGGCACCAGACGCGGCACGTTGCGGCAGATGATCGGGGCGCGGAAGACGACGCCGCCAAGGATGTTGCGGATCGTCCCGTTGGGCGATTTCCACATCTTCTTCAGGCCGAATTCCTCGACCCGCGCCTCGTCGGGGGTGATGGTGGCGCATTTCACGCCGACACCGATTTCCTTGATCCGGTTGGCGGCCTCGACGGTCACCTGATCGTCGGTGCGGTCGCGCTCCTCGATCCCGAGATCGTAGTAGAGCAGGTCGATGTCGAGATAGGGCAGGATGAGTTTCTGTTTGATGAAATCCCAGATGATGCGGGTCATCTCGTCGCCGTCGAGTTCGACGACCGGGTTCTCCACCTTGATCCTGGTCATGGCGGTGGCTCCTTGGGTGCAGGGTGAATCGCTGGCTGCCTGATAACGCAAAGAACCGCGCGACGGAAGGTGGTATGCGAAGGTATACAAAATGATGTTGACGGTTGCCCGGGACCGGCTCCGCCGCCAGCGCGGCGCCGGTCAGCGGGCGGCGGAAAAGAACGGCGCGACGCGGGCGCGGATGTAGCTCCAGACCGCCGGGGCGCCGCGCCGGACCTTGCTGCCGACGCGGGTGTCGATGTGTTCCATCGTCACGTCGTAGTCGATCCAGCTTCCGCCGCCCGAGGCGAGGTTCTGTAACAGCGGCTGCACCCGGTCGATGGATTTCGCAAAGACGGCATCGGGCGTCTGCGCCGCTTCGAACTCGTCCCAGAGCGCGCGGAATTCCGTGGCCTGATCGGGTGGGAGCAGCCCGAAGATGCGATCGGCTGCCGCCCTTTCCCGCGCCTCCTGTGCGGCGGTATCGAAACTGCCGTGGATCGGCGTGTCGCCGGCGTCGATCTCGACCAGATCGTGCAGCAGAAGCATTCTCAGCACGCGGTCGATGACCACCCCGGGGCCGGCCTGATCGGCCAGCACCAGCGCATAGAGCGCGATATGCCACGAATGTTCGGCTGAATTCTCGCGCCGCGAGTTGTCGCCGAGCGGCGAGGCGCGCAGGATACCCTTCAGGCGGTCGGCTTCCTGAAGAAATTCGAACTGTCGGGCGAGGCGGTCGGTCATCGGCGGCTCCGGTACTGCGCTGCGGGCCGTCCCGGCGCGGAACGGTCGGGGTCTGATAACCGACCAGCCGAGGCCGCGAAACACCAAACCCGCTGTCATGAAAAGCGGGAGCGGCAGGGGCGGGGCGGTCAGGCAGGGGCGGGGTCGGAAAACTCGCTGGGCTGCTCCGGTGTCCCGCTTCGGGCCGATACCGCGCTGAACAGGGGGACCATTGCCTGATGGCGGCGTGCCCGGTCCCTGATCTCGACCATTCGCACCGGCAGGCCGTACAATCGTGTCAGTTGCCTGTCGGTCAGAACCGCGTGTGTTTCGCCAAAGATCACCGTTGCGTCGGGAAGCATGAGCAGCGCGCTGTCCGCGACCGCAAGGCAATGGTTGGGCTGATGGGTGGTGAAGATGACGCTCAGCCCCTCGTCGGCCAGCCGGCGCATCAGGCTCAGCACACGGTCCTGATTGCGAAGATCGAGCGCGGCGGCGGGCTCGTCCAGCAGCAGTATCGCCGGTTCGCCGGCAATGGCGCGCGCGATCAGGACCAACTGACGCTCGCCGCCGGACAATTCGTCGAAGCGATGCCGTGCCTTGTGCGCCATCCCGATCACCTCAAGTGCCGCCAGCGCCGCGGCGCGGTCGTGCCTGCCCGGCATGCGCAGCAATCCGATGTGGCGCGCGCGGCCCATCAGTACCATGTCGAGAACCCGGTAGGGAAAGGGGCGGGCGAAATCCTGCGGCACCAGACCGGCGGATCCGGTGATCTCGACCCTGCCGCCATCAGGGTGCAGGAGGCCGGCCGCCACCCGGAGCAAGGTGGATTTTCCGCGTCCGTTCGGCCCCAGAATTGCCATCACCTCGCCCGGATGAACGGTGAAGTCGAGGTCGCGGAACTGCCAGATCCTGCCATCCCAGGAATGGGCGGCCCGGTACGCCCGCACGCGGCAGGGGGCGAGCTCAGGCATTCCGGCGGTTCCGCCACAGCAGGACGGCGAATACCGGCGTTCCGATCAGCGCCGTGAGGATCCCGAGCGGGATTTCGGCGGCGGTGGTCGTCCGGGCGACATTGTCGACCATCAGAAGGAAAAGCCCGCCGAGCAGCGCCGAAACCGGCATCAGCCTGCGATGATCGGCACCCGCCAGCATCCGTGCCAGATGGGGCACCACCAGTCCGACCCAGCCGATCATTCCCGAAACGGCGACCTGGGCGGAAACGATCATTGCCGTCAGCAGCAGCACAACCCATCGCAACGCGGCAACCGGTACGCCAAGCGCCCGGGCATCCTCGTCGCCCATGGACAGGATGTTGATGCGCCAGCGCAACATGAGCAGACCCGCGCCGCAGGACAGAACGGGCGCCGCGAGAAGCCACGCCTTGTCGGCGTTGGCGGTGGCAAAGCTTCCCAGAAGCCAGAATACCATTACCGGCAACTTGTCCTGGCTGTCGGCCAGAAACTGCATGAGGCTGACCAGGGCCCCGAAAAACCCCGAGACGATGACACCGCCAAGAACCAGAACGAGTATGTCGCTCTTTGAAACCGCGGTGCTCAGCGTGTAGACCAGCAGGAGGGCGGAAAGACCGAACGCAAAGGCCGGACCCAGCAGGCCAAGATACTGCCATCCTGCAAGGATCGCCAGCGTTCCGCCAAACGCCGCGCCGGCCGAGACGCCCACGACCTGCGGTCCGACCAGCGGATTGCGGAACACGCCCTGCAGGGTCGCGCCGGCAAGCGACAGGCCGGCCCCGGCGAGAATGCTCATGGCGATGCGGGGCAGGCGCACAATCGCCACCACGCTCCATTCCATGGGCGAGACCGGTACCGGCGGCTCTACCCAGGGCGAGGCGAGAATCTCGATGACCCTGACGAACGGAATGTCGACACGCCCCAGCCCGAGCGAGGCGATTGCCGCGATCGCCAGCAACAGGGCCAGAAGGACAACCAGCAGGTGCTGTCGCAAACCTTCAGCCTGGGCCGCGTTGGGGTGTGCAGATGGCAGGTCAGTCACGTTTCGCAGGGCCGTGACGGAGATTGCGGGCCAGGTTTCCGTCTTCCGGATGCAGCATGCCTAATCTCCCTGTCCGACAGGTCCGCTTCAACGATGCGCATCCGGCGCGCGGATGCCCGGAAGGGCGACCGCTCATGCCGGGGGCTGCGCATCCAGAATGCGCGTGACTTCTTCGTCGCTTGCCGAGTATCCGAAGAAACGCTGGTAAAATTCCCGCACCTCGGCGCGCATGTCGGTATCGGCAAAAAGTTCGGGATAGATCAGCCGGGATGTCCACATCAGTTGCAGGGCAAATTCGGTCGAATACCTGTCCCAGAGAAAAACACCCTTCGGGTTGCGATAAACCCTGCCCTCGCGGACGGCCGTCACCCCCTCCCAGCCGCCGGTCGGTCCGGGCAGCGGTTGCTGGGCATTGGCGCCGACGATGACGATGTCGGGCTGCCATTCCAGCACCTGTTCGAGCGATACCGTCTGCAGATTTCCCGTCAGGCCATCCGCCGCATTGCGGCCACCGGAGAGACGAATCCACTCGTCGATGATGGTTTCCGCTCCATCGGCCTGCAATGGTTCTATCGAGGGAAGGTGAAGAACGCGGGGGCGCCGCTCATCCGGGACGGCTGCGATGCGCCCGGCAATTTTTGACTGGATATCGTCCAGATAGGTTTTGTAATCCACCACGCGATCCTGTGCGACATCCGTCGCCAGCGCATCCGCCGTCTGGTCGAGCGCCGCCAGAAGCGTTTGCAGGCTGTTGAAACTCAGCTGGTGGGTTTCGATGCCGGCCGCGCGCAGCGGTTCGGCCGGCGTCGAGTTGGAAACAAAGGCCAGGCCAATCCCCTCGCTCAGCAGCGTCTCGGTGTTCGGCTGCCCGCTTGGCACGACCGTTGCGCCGGCGAGTCCCGGTGTCATGTGATATAGCCAGGGATAGATTTCGGGCTTGCAGACCGTCACCTTTATCTCGTCCCCGGAGCCAAGCATCGACGCAACCGCGTTATGGGCAAACCAGAGATCCGCTATTCTGCGCTCCTCGGCCGTTGCCTGGGTTGCAAGCGCCGCAAGAAGTGCCGTGGCGAGCACTGCCACCAACGACTTTGCCAGTCCGAATATCGTCATCAGCTTTCCCCGCATCTTTTCTACGATATATTTTATCATACATATCGACGGCAAGAACCACGCCGGGCCGAGGCAACAATGCCGCACCTGTCGCTGTCTGGACCGGCCGAACACGATTTCCACCGGCAAGATGCAGTGCAAGACCTGCGATTTTCGCGGCAAGGCGGTTGTGCCGAAGCGGTATCGGTGCGCATAGTCGGGCCACGTCGCTCATGGATACGACTCCTGCCGAGGTATCCGGTTAACCCAACGAAGGAACCGAAATGAAAAGCATTTTCCTTGCCATAGCCACCGTTCTTGCCGCAACTCCGGCGCTCGCCCACCTGAACCCGGGCGAACACGGCTCGTTCATGGCCGGCCTGTCGCACCCGGTATTCGGGCTCGACCATATCCTTGCCATGGTCGCGGTCGGGCTCTGGGCGGCCTCTCTGGGCGGGCGCGCCATGTGGGGGCTTCCCGGCGCTTTCGTCGGTGCGATGGTGGCCGGATTCGCGGCTGCGATCTCGGGGGTGGGGATGCCTTTCGTCGAGCCCATGATCCTCGTTTCGGTTCTGGCGCTCGGGCTTGCGGTGGCGCTTGCGCTTCGTCTGCCGGTGGCGGCGGCAGCAGCCATCGTCGGCCTTTTCGGGCTGTTCCACGGGCACGCCCACGGCGGCGAACTGGGGGCGGCGGGCGCGCTTGCCTTCGGAGCCGGATTTGCCGCCTCGACCGCGATCCTGCACGCCATCGGGGTTGCCACGGCTGTGGCGGCCGGCCGGGGCCTGACCGGAACGAAGGCCGTTCGCGGCCTCGGGTGGGCCACGGCGCTGGGTGGTTTGTGGGTCATGGTTGCAGGCTGAGCCGGACCCTCACCGGCAATCCGCGCGCCGGCCGGCCGAGACCGGCCCGGCCGGCGTGCCTGCCGGATCAGCGTGTCGTTTCGGTCAGCCGCCGGCGCACGTATGCCTCGACATGATCCAGCATCGGCTGCATGTGCGGCTCTTCGAAGAAGTGTCCGGCGCCATCGAGTTGCTCGTGCGTGATGGTGATGCCCCGCTGCCCGTGCAGCTTGGCGACCAGCGTCTCGGTGTCCTTCGGCGGCGCGACGCGGTCGGCGGTGCCGTTGATCACCAGCCCCGAGGACGGGCAGGGGGCGAGGAACGAGAAATCGTACATGTTTGCCGGGGGCGATACCGACACGAAGCCGGTGATCTCGGGGCGGCGCATCAGAAGCTGCATGCCGATCCAGGCGCCGAACGAGAACCCCGCCACCCAGCAATGCTTGGAGTTCTGGTTCATCGATTGCAGGTAATCGAGCGCTGAGGCGGCATCCGAAAGCTCCCCGATCCCCTGATCGTATTCGCCCTGCGACCGGCCCACGCCGCGGAAATTGAACCGCAGCACGGTGAAACCCATCTTGTGGAAGGTGTAGTGCAGGTTGTAGACGACCTTGTTGTTCATCGTGCCCCCGAACTGCGGGTGGGGGTGGAGGATGATCGCGATCGGTGCGTCCTTTTCGCGTTGGGGATGATAGCGGCCCTCCAGCCGTCCTTCGGGTCCGGGGAAGATCACCTCGGGCATGAGCGCCTGTCTCTTTCCTGTCTGGGACCTGGCCGCAACCCGTTGACGATTCCGGCCGGTCAAATTACTGCAAATGCAATGTGCGCCGTTGCGAAAGCGGGGCGAATGGCAGTTAAGCTTCCCTGCCTGTGACGTCAACCTTTGCGGAGGTCTGCGATGAAACTCAGCACCAAGGGACGGTACGCGATGGTCGCCCTGATCGATATCGCGCTGGCGCCGAAGGACGATCTGGTGACCCTGGCCGAGATCAGCGAGCGGCAGGATATCTCGCTGCCTTATCTGGAGCAGCTTTTCGTCAAGCTGCGGCGTGCGGGGCTTGTGCAATCGGTGCGCGGGCCGGGGGGCGGCTATCAGCTGGGCCGTCCGGCCGAGACCATCCG